>NZ_RCVK01000320.1:0-18199 GCF_003667485.1 Micromonospora sp. BL1 | reverse complement strand
GGCCACGTCCTCGACCTCGGCCTCGCCGTCGGCCGTGGGTACGGGCGCGGCACCAGGTTCGGCTCCGGCCCCGGTCACGGGAACTGCGCCGGCCCTGACTACGGGCACGGTTTCGGCCGCGGTGGCGGCGGGCGGGCCGGCGGCTCCGCCGGGGTGGCTCGTGGGCATCTTCTCGGCGGCGCTGGGCATCCCGGAGCGCGACCTCGACCCGACCGTCGAGTTCGGCGACCTGGGCGTGGACTCGGTGCTGCTCGGCGAGCTGCTGGTGCGCATCGAGGAGCGGCTCGGCACCCACCTCGACCCGGCGACGCTGCTGCTGCACCCCACGCTGGAGCGGCTCACCGCCCACCTCGGCGTGCAGGCCGCCCCTCCCGAGCCCGAGCCGGTGACCGCGCCCGAACCGGTGACCTCACCCGAAGCGGTGACGGCGCCCGTACCCGTGACTGCGCCCGTACCCGTCGATGAGCCGGTGCCGACGGCGGCGCAGGCGGTGGGCGGCCGGGCGCGGGCGGACCTGGACGGGCGGGTGGCCGTGATCGGCATGGCCTGCCGGTTCCCGGGGGCGACCGACGTCGCGACGCTGTGGGACAACCTGCTGCACGGGCGCTGCGCGGTCACCGAGGTGCCGGCCGAGCGCTGGGACCACCGCCGCTGGTACTCGCCGGAGCCCGGCCTCGGACGGTCGATCAGCAAGTGGGGCGGCTTCGTCGAGGGCATCGAGTGGTTCGACCCCGGCTACTTCGACATGGGCGACGACGAGGCCCGCTGCCTGGACCCGGCGATCCGGATGTTCCTGGAGGGCACCGCGGAGTGCCTCGCGGAGGCCGGGTACGCCCCGGACGAACTGCGCGGCCGGCGCGTCGCCGTCGTGGCCGGAGCGCGGCTGTCCGACTACGGCCGGCGCGTCCCGATCCGCACCGACGTCCTGCGCTCCGACCAGAACTTCATCGCCGCCCGCGTCGCCCACCACTTCGACCTGCGTGGCCCGAACCTGGTCGTCGACAGCGCCTGCTCGTCGTCGCTCGTCGCGGTGCAGGTCGCCTGCCGCAGCCTGCTCGCGGGGGAGTCGGAGCTGGCGGTCGTCGGCGGCGTCGAGGTGCTGCTCGACCCGGAGACGTACCTCGATCTGAGCGCCGCCCGGGCGCTGTCCCCGACCGGCCGGTGCTGGACGTTCGACGAACGCGCCGACGGCTTCGTACCCGGCGAGGGCTGCGGCGTGGTGCTGCTCAAACCGCTGGCGGCCGCGCTCGCCGACGGCGACCGCGTCCACGCCGTGATCGACGGCGTCGCGGTGAACAACGACGGGCACACCATGGGCGTCACCACCCCCAGCCCCGCCGCCCAGGCCGACGTGGTCCGGCAGGCGCTGGCCGCCGCCGGCCGCCGTCCCGCCGACATCGCGATGCTGGAGGCCCACGGCACCGGCACGCTCATCGGCGACCCGATCGAGCTGCGCGCCCTCAACGACGTCTTCGGCGACCGGCCCGGCGGCCGGATCGAGATCGGCAGCGTGAAGTCGAACCTGGGCCACCTGCTCAGCGCCGCCGGCATGGCCGGGCTGTTCAAGGTGGCGCTCGCCCTGGAACACGGCACGATCCCGCCGACGCTGTTCTGCGACACCCCGAACCCACGGTTCGACTTCGACCGCTCGCCGCTGCACCCCACCACGGAACCGGTCGGCTGGCCCGCCGGATCCGAACGCGTGGCCGGCGTCAGCTCGTTCGGTCTCGGCGGCACCAACGCCCACCTCGTGCTCAGTGGCGCGCCACCGGGGCCGGTCCGCCGGGCGCCGCTGCCCCGGCCGGTGTTCCGCCGCCGGCGGCTGTGGCTCGACGGCGACGCGCCGGCCGGGGCGCCACCCCCGGCCCGGCCGGACGCGGGCGAGCCACTCACGGCGTCCCTGCTGCGACTGCAACTCGTCACCACCGACTGACCAGCGAACCGGAGGCAGGTTCCCGATGGCCGACGTCCAGAGCCGGTTCCGGCTCACCCACGACGACTTCGTCATGCGGAACCACCGGCTGCACGAGGTGTCGGTGCTTCCCGGCGTCGTCTTCTTCGACCTCGTCTACCGCACCGCCGTCGCGGCCGGCTGGGACCACCGGCGGCTCTGCGTCCGGGACACCGTGCTCGCCGAGGCGATCGTCACCACCGACGGCTTCGACCGCGAGGTCGTGCTCACCGTCGGCGAGCAGCGGGACGCCGGGCGCCCGTTCACCGTACGCAGCCGCTGGCTGCGCGGTGACGACCCGGTGTCCGGCTGGCACGACAACGCGCACGGGCTGATCTGCTTCACCGACGAGCCGGTCCCGCCGCCGCTCGACCTGGCCGCGCTGCGGGCCGCCGCGGACCGGCACGACGACGTGGACGTGCTCTACCAGCGGGCGGTACGGGAGAACATCCGCCACGGCCCGGCGATGCGCTGCCGCGGCACCCTGCACATCGGCGGCGGCGCGCTCCTGGCCGACCTGACCCGCGAGCAGCACCCGGGGGCCACAGCCGCCGGGTTCCACCTGCACCCGGCCTCGCTGGACGCCTCGACGCTGGCCGGGTTCGGGCAGGTCGAGATGCCGACCGACGACCCGTTCGTGCCGATGTTCGTCCGGGAGTTCCGGGCGCCCGAGGCGCTGCCGCCGACGTGTCACGTCCACGTGCCGCGCCCGGAACGGCTCGCGCCGTCCGGCGACGTGATCACCACCGACTACACGATCCGCGACGCGGACGGCCGGTTCCTGGCCGGATTCACCGGCCTCACCTGCAAGCGCATCCGCGAATCCGGGCTGGTGCGCCGGCTGCTGGCCGACGTGTCGGCCGACGTCGCCCGGCCCGCCACCGGAGCGTCGGCGACGACGCCCGGACAGCCGGCGGCGTCCCCGCCCGGTGCCGCGAACGGCTTCACCGACACGCTGCGCGCCGCCGTCGCGGACATGCTCGGCCGGCCGCCCGCCGAGGTGGCGACCGGGGCCGGGTTCTACGACCTCGGCTTCGACTCGGTCGCGCTGCTCCGGCTCACCGAGCGGGTCGAGCACCTCGTGGGCCGCAAGCTCTACCCGACGCTGCTGTTCGAGCACACCACCATCGACGCGCTCGCCGCGCACCTGTCCACCGGGCCCGCCCCGGCCGTCGCTCCGTCGCCCGACGCGCCGGTGGCCGGCGCGGCCCCGGCTCCGGCCGCCCCCGAGCCGGCGGTGCTGTCCTTCGTCGACGCCTGGGTGCCCGCGGACCCGGCGCCGCCGGCCGCCCGTACCCCGGAGGCCCTGGTCGTGGGCGGCGTGCTCCCCGCCGGGCTCGCCGCCGCCCACGTCGACTCCGTCGACCGGCTCCGCGACGTCCCTGACCTGCCACCCGCCGTCGTCCTGCTGACCGGCGACCCGGCCGCCGACCTGTGGCGCGCCGCCACCGCCCTCGTCGACGCCGGACCGCGCGACCTGCTCGTCGTGCACGCCGGCGAACCCACGGCCGAGCAGGCGGCGACCGCGGCGCTGGCCCGTACCGTGACCGCCGAGGTCCCCGGCCTGCGCTGCCGGTTCGTCCAGGTCGCGCACGCCCGCGACCTCGCCACCGCGGTACGAGCGGAGCTGCGCGCCGCCGACGCCGAGCCGGAGGTCCGTTACGTCGGAGGCCGGCGTCTCGTGCGGCGCTGGCACGAGGTGGACCTGGCCGTCGAGGCCACCGGCGGGGAGCCGTTCCGCGACGGCGGCGTCTACCTCGTCACCGGGGGATCCGGCGGTCTCGCCGCCGTCCTCGCGACGCACCTCGCGCGCCGGCACCGGGCCCGGATCGCCCTGCTGTCGCGCACCGCGCCCGCGGCGGCGCTCGTCGACCGGTGCCGCGCCGAGGGCGCCGAGGTGCACGTCGCGATCGCCGACGTCACCGACGCCGCCGCCGTGGACGCGGCGGTGGCCGGCGTACGCGAGCGGTTCGGCCGGATCGACGGTGTTCTGCACTGCGCCGGCGTCACCCGGGACGGGCTGTTCTTCCGCGGCGACCCGGGTGACCTCGCCGCCGTCGCCGCCCCCAAACTCGACGGCCTCCGTCACGTCGACGCCGCCACCGCCGGTGACGCGCTCGACTTCCTGGTCGCCTTCTCCTCCGCGTCGGCCGACGTGGCCAACCCCGGCCAGGCCGCCTACGCGTACGCCAACGCCGGCCTGCGGCACGTCGGACGCCGGGGCCGCGGCCGGACCGTCGTCATCGGCTGGCCGTACTGGGCCGAGGGCGGCATGCGTGCGCCCGCCGACGCCCTGCGCCGCTCGACCGAGCGCACCGGCCAGGAGCCGATGCCCACGGGGACCGCGCTCGGTGTCCTGCGCGACGTGCTGCGCGGTCCGTACGACGCGGTCCTGGTCCTGCACGGGCAGGCGGACCGGTTGCGGGAACTCGTGCCGGCCGCGGGTGAGGCTGCCGGCGAATCCGTCACCGTCCCGGGGCCGGTGGTCCTGTCCGACCGCGGACCGGCCGTCGGTGAGTCGGCCGCGGGCGTACCGGCCATGGGCGAGCCGGCCGACGACCCGGTCGCGGTGGTCGGCGTGGCCGGGCGTTACCCCGGCGCGGACGACCTGGACGCGTTCTGGCGCAACCTGGCCGGCGGGGTCGACGCGATCACCGAGGTGCCCGCCGGCCGCTGGGACCACGCGGCGCTGTTCGACCCGGAGAAGGGCACCCCGGGACGCACGTACGGCCGCTGGGGTGGCTTCCTCGACGGCGTCGACCGCTTCGCGCCGGCCTTCTTCGGGGTGTCCCGGCGCGACGCCGAGCGGATGGACCCCCAGGAACGGTTGTTCCTCACCACCTGCTGGCACGCGCTGGAGAACGCCGGGCATCCGCCCGAGAGCCTGCGGGGCGAGGTCGTCGGCGTCTACGCGGGCGTCATGTGGAACCACTACCAGCTCGTCGGCGGGGCCACCGACGGCGTCGCCCCGACCGCCATGCACTGCGCGATCGCCAACCGGGTCTCGCACACCTTCGACCTGACCGGGCCGAGCCTGGCCGTCGACACCGCCTGCTCGTCGTCGCTGACGGCCGTGCACCTCGCGGTCGAGAGCATCCGGCGCGGCGAGTGCACGCTCGCGCTGGCCGGCGGGGTGAACGTGACAGTGCACCCGCAGAAGTACCTCCAGCTCGCGCAGGGCCAGTGGCTGTCCACCGACGGCCGGTGCCGGGCGTTCGGCGCCGACGGCACCGGCTACGTGCCCGGCGAGGGGGTCGGCGCGGTGCTGCTCAAACCGTTGTCGCGGGCGCTCGCCGACGGCGACCACGTGTACGGCGTCATCCGCGCGACGTCGGTGAACCACACCGGACGTACCGCCGGGGCGACGGTGCCGAGCCCCGGTTCGCAGGCCGCGCTCGTCCGCGCCGCCCTCGAATCGGCCGGCTGGACCCCCGCCACAGTGGGCTATGTCGAGGCGCACGGCACCGGCACCGCGCTCGGCGACCCGATCGAGGTCGAGGGCCTCCGGCAGGCGTTCGACGGTGCGGACCTGCCGGCCGGGGCGTGCGCGATCGGGTCGGTCAAGTCGAACATCGGGCACCTGGAGGGCGCCGCCGGCATAGCCGGGCTGACGAAGGTGCTGCTGCAACTGCGGCACCGCGCGCTCGTGCCGTCGCTGCACGCCGGGGAACTCAACCCGCACATCGACTTCGCCGCCGTGCCGCTGCGGGTCCAGCGCACGCTGGAGCCGTGGACCCCGCCGCCCGGCGTCCCCCGGCGGGCCGGCGTCAGCGCGTTCGGCGCCGGGGGCACCAACGCGCACGTGCTGGTCGAGGAGTTCGCCCCCGCCGCCGCACCCGCGCCGGACGGGCCGGCGCTGGTGGTGCTCTCCGCGCCGACCGCCGGGACACTGCGGGCGTACGCGGGCGCGATGGCGGCCGGCCTGCCGGCGTCGACCGGCCCGACCGCGGCGGTGGCCGACCTTCTCGGCGTACCCGAGGAGGCGCTGGAACCCTCGGCGACGCTCGGCGACCTCGGGCTCGACCCGGCGCGGCTGGCGGACCTGGTCGGGGTGGAGGCGATCGGCCGGCTGAACGTGGCCACGCGCCTCGACGAACTCGCCGGGGACCGCGGCGTCCGCGACATCGCCTACACGACGCAGGTGGGACGGGCGCCGCAGGCGGTCCGCGTCGCCGTCGTGACGTCCGGCACCGACGCGCTGCGCACCGCGCTGGAACGATTCGCCCGGGGTGAGGACACCGCGGACGTGGTGACCGCCGGCGCGCCCGCCACCGGCGATCCGGTGGCGGCGTTCCGGGCCGGTGACCTGTACGAGGTGGCCCGGCACTGGGTCGGCGGCGGCGCTGTCGACTGGTCCGCCTGCTACCCGGACGGGCATCCCCGCCGCGTCCCGCTGCCGACCTGCCCGCTGCCCGAGGAACCGTGCTGGCTCGGCGGCTGGGACGCCGCCCGCGCCGGCACGCCGGTCGCCGGCACGGCCGGTACGCAGGTGACCCGTGCCGCCGCGCACGTGGCCGACGCCGGCGCGGCCGGTACGCAGGCGGCTCGCACCGGCTCGGTCGACGCGGTCCGAGCCGGGACCGGCGGCGAGGTCAGGTCGGCGGCGAGCCCGCCACCGGCCGCCGACGGCGACGTGGTCGTCCCGGACGGGCCGGAACTGGAGTTCCGTGTCCTGGACCAGGGCGTCGCGCTGGTGTCGATGCGCGCGCCGATGTTCACCGACGGGCTGCTCGCGGCACTGGGGGACACGTTCGCGGAGATCGAGCGGCGCGACGACGTACGCGCCGTGGTGATCACCGGCCACGGCTCGGTCTTCAGCATGGGCGGCACGCCCGAGGCCCTGCGGGCGCTGGCCGAGGGCGAGGGCACGTTCACCGACGCCGCGCTCGTGTACGAGGGGATCCTGCGCTGCACCCGGCCGGTCGTCACCGCCGCCGCCGGGCACGCCTCCGGCGGGGGACTGGCGTTCGCCTGCTACGGCGACGTGGTCGTCCTCGGCGACACGTCGGTGTACAGCGCGAACTTCACCCGCTACGGCTTCACCCCGGGCATGGGCGCCACCTACATCCTGGAGCAACGCCTCGGCCCGGCCCTGGCCGCCGAGATGATGCTGACCGGACGGTCGATGACCGGCGCCGAGCTGAGCCGGCGCGGAGCCGGCGTGACCGTGCTGCCGCCGCACGAGGTCGTTCCGGCCGCGCTGGACCTGGCCCGGTCCATGGCGGACAAGCCACCGGCGGTGATCCGGTCGCTCAAGAACGAACTCGCCGGCCGGATCCTCGACCGGCTCCCCGACGTCATCGCCAGCGAGGTCCGCATGCACGGCAACGTCCTCGGCGCGGAGTCCGCCGCCCTGGTGCGGGAGCACTTCACCAAGGTCGACGAGTTCCGTAGCCGGGCGACGCCGGCCGCGCAGCCGGAGCCCGGCCCGGACGACGGGACGGTGAGCGACGCGGTGACGGAGATCGTGGGCGCCCTGCTGTACCTGCGCCCGGACGAGGTGCTGCCGTCGCGTACCTTCGCCGACCTCGGACTGGACTCCATCGGCGCCGTCGAGCTGGTGCGGGACCTCAACCGCCGGTTCGGCACCGACCTGGACTCGGCCGCCGTGTACGACCACCCGACGGTGCCCGACCTCGCCCGGGCGGTGCGGCGCAACCTGGCCGAGTCGGCCTCGCTGCGCGCCCAGGCCACCGCGCCCTCGGCACCGTCCGTCGTGGACGAACCGGTCCCGCCCGCCGCGGGCCCGCCGCCACTCGTCCTGACCGCACCCGCCGCGGCGCCCGGGCGTGCCCCGACGCCCGGGAACGCCCCCGCCACGGCGTCGGAGCCGCCGCCGCTGACGTTCGCCGTCCGCCCGCCGTCGGTGTCGCCTTCCCACGCGGAGCCGGCGCCGACCGGGATGCCGGCATCTGCGGCGACGCCGCTACCGGCATCGACCGCAGGACCGGCACCGGCACCGGCTGCGGCCGCGGCACCGGCACCAGACACGTCGCCGGACGCGCCCACCGCGATCGCGGTGATCGGCATGGCCGGGCGGTTCCCGGACGCCCCGGACCTCGACACGTTCTGGGACAACCTCGCCGCCAGCCGGTCCGCCATCCGGGAGGTGCCGCCCGACCGCTGGGACCTGACGGAACTGTACGACCCGGACCCCGCCGTACCCGGCCGCACCCGCAGCCGGTGGGCGGCGCTGCTGGACGACGTGGACGCGTTCGACGCCGGGCTGTTCCGCGTCTCGCCGCTCGAGGCCGAGGCGATGGACCCGCAGCAGCGGATCTTCCTGGAACAGGCGTGGGCGGCGCTGGAGGACGCCGGGTACGCCGGGCGGCCGATGCGGTGCGGCGTCTTCGTCGGCTGCGGCGCGGGCGACTACCCCCGGCTGCTGGAGCGGCACGGCCGCGGCGACACCAGCGAGGCGTTCCTCGGTGGAGCCAGCTCGATCCTGCCCGCCCGGATCGCGTACCTGCTCGACCTGACCGGGCCCACGATGGCGATCGACACCGCGTGCTCGTCGTCGCTGACGGCGGTGCACCTGGCCTGCGAGAGCCTGCGCTCGGGCGACTGCGACACGGCGCTGGCCGGCGGCGTCGCCGTCATGTGCACGCCGCAGATGCAGGTCTGGACCAGCCAGACGGGGATGCTGTCGCCGACCGGCCGGTGCCTGCCGTTCGACGCCGCCGCCGACGGCATCGTGCTCGGCGAGGGCGTCGGCGTGGTCGTCCTCAAGCGGCTGGACCGGGCGCTCGCCGACGGCGACCACGTCCACGGCGTCATCCTGGCCGGCGGCGTGAACGGCGACGGCCGTACCAACGGCATCACCGCGCCGAGCGCGGTCTCCCAGGCCCGTCTGCTGCGGGAGGTCCACGCCCGGGCGGGCGTCGAGGTCGGGTACGTCGAGACGCACGGCACCGGCACCGCGCTCGGTGACCCGATCGAGGTCAAGGCGCTGGCCCAGGTCGTCGGCCCGCACTGCCGGATCGGCTCGGTCAAGGCGAACATCGGCCACACCACGATGGCCGCCGGTGTGGCCGGCCTGATCAAGGTGCTGCTCAGCCTGCGGCACCGGCAGTTGCCACCGACCCCGCACGCCACCGAGCCGATCCCCGGGCTGCCGGTGGTGCGGGAACTCACCGGCTGGCACGACGACCGGCTGGTCGCCGGCGTCAGCTCGTTCGGCTTCAGCGGCACCAACTGCCACCTCGTGGTCGCCGAGGCGCCGGCCCCGTCGGCGAGCACCGGCACCGGGCCGGTGGTGGTGCCGGTCTCGGCCCGGACCGCGTCCGCGCTGCGGGACCTGACGGACCGGCTGGCCGAGCGCCTGCGTACCGAACCGGCCGACGTCCACGACGTCGCCGCCACCCTCGCGCGGGGCCGGGCGCACCTGGCGGTCCGGGCCGCGTTCGTCGCCTCCGACACCGCCGACCTGGTCCGGCAGCTGGCCGGCGGGCCGCCCGCGCCCGACGCGCCGAACGATCTGGTGGCGCTCGCCGAACGCTGGGTGGCCGGCGCGGACGTGGACTGGACGGCGATGCCGGCCGGCCGTCGCGTCCCGCTGCCCACGTACCCGTTCGCCCGCGACCGCTTCTGGACCGGCCGCGACCGGCGGGAGACGGCCCTCACGCCGACCGACCCGCTCGTGGCCGACCACACGCTGCACGGCGTCCCGGTCCTGCCCGGCGCGGCGTTCCTGCGCCAGGCCACCGCCGGTGGGTCGGCCCGCGCCGCCGACGTGACCTGGCTGCGGCCCGTCGTGGTCACCGGGCCGGTGACGGCTGTCGTCACCCGGGACGACCGGATCACCCTCACCGTCGGCGGGGCGCCGCACGCCGTCGCCACCCGCCGCGCCGCCGACCCGGCCCCGCCGGGCCGGGTGGACCTGGCGTCCGTCGAGGCCCGCTGCCCCGGCCGCCGTCCGGTCGACGACCTGTACGCGGGGTTCGCCCGGGCCGGTCTGCGCTACGGGCCGTCCTTCCGGGTGCTGACGGAGCTGCGGCTGGGCGCCGGTGAGGCGCTCGGCACGCTCACCGCCGACGGCGACGTCCAGCTGCTCGACGGGGCGTTGCAGGCGATCGCCGGGGTCGCCGATCCCGCGGACCGGATGCTCGTCCCGTTCGCCGTCGAGTCGGCCTTCGTCGCGGACCGGCTGCCCACGTCCGCCCGCGTCCACGTGGTACGCCGGGACGGCGGACGGTTCGACGTGGTGGTCACCGACCTGACCGGCGACGTGCGGGCCCGGCTCGACGGTGTCGCGCTGCGCCCCTACGACCCGTCCGGCGCCACGCCCTCCGTCGCCGAGAGCCGGCCGGTCGTGCCGGCGCCACCGGCCGCCGGGGAACCGGACCTGCTGTACGTGCCGGCCTGGCGGCCGGCCGGTGCACCCTCCGGAGCACCGCCTGCCGGGCGGGTCCTCGCCGTGCACACCCCCGGCGACGCCGCGCTGGCCGCCGCCCTCGGCGCCGACGACACGCTGCCGCTCGGCGAGCTGCCCACCGGCCGGTACGACACCGTGTACGTGCTCGCCCGCACGGCCGATCCGGCCGCCCCGCCGCACGACGACACCGCGACGCTCGACGGGTTCCGCCTGCTGCGCCAGCTGCTCGACCTGGGCGCGGACCGGGGACCGCTGACGCTCACCCTCGTCGTGTCCGGGGTGGCCGGTCTGCCCGGCGAGCCGGTCCACCCGCATGCCGCCGGCCTGGCCGGCCTGGCCAGCGCGATCGCCGCCGAGTACCCGCAGTGGCGGGTCACCTGTGTCGACGCCGGTCCCGGCGACACCACCCCGGCCGAGGCGATCCGCCGCGAACACGGCACCGACCGGTTCGTCGCGCTGCGCGGTGACCGCCGCCTGGTCCGGCGCCTGGAGCCGGTGGCCGGGCCCGCGGGCGCGGCGCCGCTGCGTGACGGCGGTGTCTACCTCGTCGTGGGCGGCACCGGCGGCATCGGGTTCGAAGTCAGCCGTCACCTCGCCCGGACCCGGCGTGCCCGGCTCGTGTGGCTCGGCCGGTCCCCGGAGGACGAGCGGATCCGGTCCCTGGTGACGCAGATCGAGGCGCTCGGCGGGCAGGCCGTCTACCTGCGCGCCGACGTCACCGACGCGGTCGCGGTCCGCCGCGCGGTGGCCGAGGTGCGGCAGCGGTTCGGGCCGGTCGACGGCGCGTTCCACGCCGCTCTCGTGCTCCGTGACCGTGCCCTGTCCGCGATGGACGAGGCGGCGTTCACCGAGGTGCTGCGACCGAAGGTCGCCGGTGTCGGCGTGCTCGCCGACGCGCTGGCCGGCGAACCGCTGGACTTCCTCGCGCTGTTCTCCTCGGCGCTGTCGTTCGCCCCGGCCCCGGGGCAGGCCAACTACGCCGCGGCGAGCACGTTCGAGGACGCGTACGGGCTGGCGCTGCACCGCCGTGGACAACCGGTACGCGTGGTCAACTGGGGCTGGTGGGGCAGCGTCGGTGTGGTCGCCGACCCCGGATACGCGGCCCGGTTCGCGGCGCTGGGCATCGGCTCCATCGAGCCGGCCGAGGGCGTCGCCGCGCTGGAGCGGATCCTCGCCGGCCCGCACCCGCAGGTGGCAGTCCTCAAGGGCACCAGGGACGGGCTCGCCGCGCTCGGCGTCCACCCGTCCGCGCCCGCCGCCGACGCCGCCGTCACCGCAGTGTCGGGCCCGCCCGCCACGGGAGGCGCCGCCGGGGACACGGACCCGTCGCTGGACCGGTCCAGCGCGGCCTTCCGTACCCTCGACGGGCTGGCCCGCGACCTGCTGCGCGACCGGCTCCGGGACCGCCCCGCGCCGGCCTCCGGGCCGCTGGCGGCCGCCGTCGCCGCCGCCGTGTCCGCGCCCCCGGCCGGTCTGTCGACCGCCGGCGTGCTCGCCCGGCACCCCGACCTCGCCCCGCACGTGGCGTTGCTGGCCCGCTGCGTCGACGCGCTGCCCGGCGTCCTGGACGGCCGGACCTCACCGACCGAGGTGCTCTTTCCCGGCGGCAGCACCGACCTGGTCGCCGCCGTCTACCGGGGACAGCGGGCCGCGGACTTCTACCACCGGCTGGTGGCGGCCGAGGCCGCCGCCGTCCTGGACCGGACGGACGGGCCGGGCCGCGTGCTGGAGATCGGCGCCGGCACCGGCGCCGGCTCGGCCTTCGTCCTCGACGCCTGCCCGGGCGTACGGTACGACTTCACCGACCTCTCGACCGCGTTCCTCCGCGAGGCCGAGGACCGCTTCGGTGGACGCCACCCGGGCCTGCGGTTCGGTGTCCTCGACATCGAACGGGAACCGGACGGGCAGGGCTTCGCGGCCGGCTCGTACGACGTCGTGCTCGCCACGAACGTGCTGCACGCCACCGCGGACGTGGTCCGCAGCCTGCGCCACGCCCGGTCCCTGTTGCGCCCCGGCGGGGTGCTGCTGCTCAACGAGGTCACCCGCGCCTCCGACTTCCTCACCGCGACGTTCGGCCTGCTGCCGGGCTGGTGGCGGTTCGCCGACGCTCACCGGCGGCTGCCGCACTCCCCGCTGCTGTCACCGGCCGGGTGGCGCGCGGCGCTCGCCGAGGCGGGCCTGACCGGCCGGATCCTCGGCATGCCCGGTGTCCCCGGCGACGAGCAGGAGCAGTGCGTGCTCGTGGCGACGGCCGGTGCGCCGCCGGTGGACCGGGTGCCGGTCCGCGCCGCCCGGGACTACGTCCGCGCGGTCTTCGCGGAGGTCCTCAAGTACCGTCCCGACCAGCTCGACGACGACGTCACGTTCGACAACTTCGGCGTCGACTCGCTGGTCGGCCAGCACCTCGTACGCCGGTTCTCGGCCGACCTCGGCGACCTGCCGGCCACCCTGCTGTTCGAGCACCTGACGATCGAGCAGCTCGCCGGCCACCTGGCCCGGGAACGGCCCGGCCCGCTCGCTGCCGTGCTCGGCGCCGCGGCGGTGGAGGCTGTGCCGGCGCCGGTGCACCCGGCGGAACCGGAGCGGCCGGCAGCCCCGGTCGCCCCTGCCGCCCCGGCCCTCACCGCCCGGGGCGACGCGGACGCGATCGCGGTCGTCGGCCTGGCCGGCCGCTACCCGGGCGCGCCGGACCTGGAACGGTTCTGGCAGAACCTGGTCACCGGCACCACCTCGATCAGCGAGGTGCCGCCGGAGCGGTGGGACTGGCGCGAACACTTCGACCCGCGCCGCGGCCGGCCGGGGCACACGTACAGCCGGTGGGCCGGGTTCCTCACCGACGTCGACCGGTTCGACCCCGGCTTCTTCGGCATCCTGCCCAAGGACGCGGCCGCGATGGACCCGCAGGAGCGGCTGTTCCTGGAGACCGTCTGGCTGATGCTGGAGGACGCGGGCGCCCTCGGGGGAGTGCTGCCGCGCGACACCGGTGTCTTCGTCGGCACCATGTACGGCTCGTACGGCCGCATCGCCGCCGCGCAGGGCTGGCCGGAGGGCCGCTACACCGACGGGCACTCGGCGTACTGGTCGATCGCCAACCGGGTGTCGTACACGCTCGACCTGACCGGGCCGAGCTTCGCCGTCGACTCGGCCTGCTCCTCGTCGCTGACCGCGGTCCACCTGGCCTGCGAGAGCCTGCGCCGCGGTGAGTGCTCGGCGGCCGTCGCCGGTGGCGTCAACCTGGTCCTGCACCCGGCGCACCTGATCGCGCTGTCGTCGATGACCATGTTGTCGGCCGACGGCGCCTGCAAGGTGTTCGACGAGCGCGCGGACGGGTTCGTGCCCGGCGAGGGCGTCGGCGCGGTGCTGCTCAAACCGCTGTCCGCGGCCCTGCGCGACGGCGACCGGATCTGGGGCGTCATCGAAGGCGGCTTCGTCAACGCGGGCGGCCGGACCGCCGGCTACACCGTGCCCAACCCCACGGCCCAGGCCGACCTGGTGATCCGGGCGCTCGCCGCGGCCGGTGTGACACCCGGCGACGTCGGCTACCTGGAGGCGCACGGCACCGGCACGGCCCTCGGCGACCCGATCGAGATCGCCGGCCTCGGCCGGGCGCTCGGCGCCGGGCTGCCGGACGGCCGGCGGATCCCGGTCGGCTCGGTCAAGGCCAACATCGGTCACCTCGAAGGCGCCGCCGGCATCGCCGGGCTGACGAAGGTGCTGCTGCAACTCGCGCACGGCACGATCGCGCCCTGCGCGAACCTGTCCACTGTCAACTCCCGCATCGACCTGTCCGGGTCGTTCCTGCTGCCGACGAGCGCGCAGCCGTGGACCGCGCCGCGCCGCGCCGGGGTCAGCTCGTTCGGGGCGGGCGGCGCGAACGCGCACCTCGTGGTCCGGGAGCATCCCGCGCCGACACCCGCGCCCGTCCGGCCGGGGCCGCACGTCGTGGTGCTGTCGGCGCGGACGCCGGAGCAGCTGCGGACGCTCACGGCCGCCGTGGCGGACCTGGTCGAGCGGACGCGCCCGCGCCTCGACCAGCTCGCGTACAGCACCCAGGTCGGGCGGGCGGAGTTCGACCACCGGCTCGCCGTCGTCGTGTCCGACATCGATGAGCTGGTCCGCCGCCTGCGAGCCGGCGAGGTCACCACCGGCACCGCCGGCACCGATCCGCTGTTCGACGGCGACGGCGGCGCCGAGATCGCCGCCGACCTGCTGCGCCGCGGGCGGCTCGACCAGTCGGCGAAGCTGTGGGTACGCGGTGTCCCGGTCGACTGGACGGGCCGCTGGCCGGTCCGGCCGGGACGGGTGTCGCTGCCGCCGTACCCGTTCGACAGGCAGCGGCTGTGGCTGCCCGAGCCCGCCGGTACCGCACGGCCGCCGGCGCCACCGTCCGTGCCGGACGGTGACCGGACCGCCGACCGCCGAGTCGTGTCGCCGAACCCCGCGGTCACCGAGGCGGTGGCGCGGGCGAACGCCGTGCCCGAGGCGGCGGTGCCGGAGAACGCCGTGCCCGTGAAGACCGTGCCGGGGAGCGTCGTGCCGGGGAGCGTCGCGCCGGAGACGGCGGCGCGGGAGACCGGCGTGCCCTGGACCGGCGTGTCCGAGACCGGCGTACCCGGGACCGGTGCACCCGAGAGCGACCCGTGCGTGTACCTGCGGCCGCAGTGGCGGGCCGAGCCACCGCCGCAGGGCGGGCGACCGCCGGCCCGCATCCGGGTCGTCGGCGAGGGCCCGACGTTCGGCGGCCGCCACGACCAGGCCGACCCGGACGTGGTCGTGGTGCACCTGTCGGCCCGTGCCGGCGGGCTCGCCGACGAGGTGCGCGAGAGCCTGCACACGGTCCTGCGGACCGCCGTCGAGGTACTCACCCCGGATCCGGCCGCGCCGCTGCGGATCGTCGTCGGCTGCCCGGACGAGCGGCCCGCGTACACCGCCGTGACGGCGGCGCTGCGCACGCTCGCGCTGGAGCACAGCGGCTTCTCCGGTGCGGTGGTCCGGGGTGGCGTGACCGCCGAGGCGGACCTGTGGCACGTCTCCGGGCCGCCGGAGCAGCGGGTGGACGACGTCCGCTGGAGCGGCGGCGTCCGTGAGGTGCGGCGGATGGTGCCGTTCCGGCCCGGCCCGGCCGTCCGGCGCACCGGCGGCGTGTACGTCGTGGTCGGCGGCACCGGCGCGGTCGGCCGGCACCTCGCCGTGCACCTCGCCGCGACCCGCGCGCCGTCGGCGGTGGTGCTGGTCGGCCGGACCGCGCCGGCCGACGACACCTTCGCGTTCGTCCGCGCGGACGTGACTGTCGAGTCCGACGTGCGCGGTGCCGTGGCCGAGATCCGCCGGCGCTACGGGCGCATCGACGGTGTGGTCCACGCCGCGGGCGTGCACGACGACGCCCGCGCCCTGACGAAGCCGGCCGCCGCCGTCGACGCGGTGCTGGCCCCGAAGGTGTTCGGCCTGCGGCACCTGGTGGACGCGCTCGGCCCGGAACCGCTGGAGTTCCTCGCGCTGTGCTCGTCGATCGCCGGGCGGACCGGCAACCTCGGGCAGGTCGACTACGCCTACGCCAACGCGTTCCTGGACGAGTTCGCCGCCGGCCGGCCCGGCACGGTGTCCGTCTGCTGGCCGCTGTGGGCCGACGGTGGCATGGCCGTGGACGACGCCACCCGGCGGTTGTTCGCGCGGCGCTGGGGGAGTGCCCCGCTGCCGACCGCCGAGGCGGTACGGGCGTTCGACCGCGTCGTGTCGGGCACCGAACCGGTGGTGGCGGTGCAGCGCCCCGCCGACGTCGCGCCGGAGGTGCCGCAGAGCGGCCCGGACCCGGAGCTGGACCTGGACGCGGAGCTGCGCGCGCTCGCCGCCGGGTTCCTGCTCGTCGAACCGGACGAGGTCGACCCGGACATCCAACTGCTCGACCTGGGCTTCGACTCCATCTCGCTGACCGGCCTGGTGAACGAGACGAACGAGCGCTTCGGCGTCGACCTGCTGCCCACAGTCCTCTACGAGCACCCCACGCTCGCGGCCTTCGGCGCGTACCTGCGCACCGTACTCCCGGCCTGGCCGGCACCGGCCACAGTGGACGCCGGGCGCGCGGCGGACCGGCCCGGGGCGGACGCCGCCGAGCCCGCCGCGGACCTGCCGGCCGACGCGGTCGCCGTGGTGGGAATGGCCGGTGTGCTGCCCGGCTCGCCGGACCTCGACGCCTTCTGGCGGCACCTCGCCGCCGGTGACGACCTCGTCCGCCCGGTCCCGGCCGACCGCACCGACCTGCTCGCCGACCCCGCCACCGCGGGCGTCCGCGCCGGTTTCCTCGACGACGTACGCTCGTTCGACGCCGACCTGTTCGGCATCGCGCCGCGCGAGGCCGCGCTGATGGACCCCCAGCAGCGGTTGTTCCTCCAGACCGCCTGGCAGGCCGTCGCCGACGCGGGCTACCGGCCGGCCGACCTCGCCGGCACCGACACCGGGATCTTCGTCGGCGTGTCCGCCTGCGACTACGACGACCTGCTCCGCGCGCACGACGTGCCGGTCGAGGCCCACACCGCGAGCGGCCTCGCCGACTGCATCCTGGCCAACCGGGTCTCCTACCTGCTGGACCTGCGCGGCCCCAGCGAGGCCGTCGACACCGCCTGCTCCAGTTCGCTCGTCGCGGTGCACCGCGCGGTACGGGCGCTGCTGGCCGGCGAGTGCTCGACGGCGCTCGCCGGTGGGGTGAACGTGCTGCTGAGCCCCGGCCTGTTCGTGGCGTTCCAGTCCTCGGGCATGCTCAGCGCCGACGGCCGGTGCAAGACGTTCGACGCGTCCGCCGACGGGTACGGCCGCGGCGAGGGCTGCGGCGTCGTGCTCCTCAAGCCGCTGCGCGCGGCGGTCGCCGACGGGGACCAGGTGATCGCCGTCATCCGGGGCAGCGCGGTCAACCACGCCGGCCGCGGACCGTCGCTGACCGCGCCGAACCCGCAGGCGCAGGCGCAGGTCGTCAGCCGGGCGTACCGGGCCGGCGGCGTCGACCCGGCGGACGTCAGCTACATCGAGGCCCACGGCACCGGCACCCGGCTCGGCGACCCGATCGAGATCGAAGGGCTGAAGAAGGCGTTCGAGGGCGTGGACGCCACGATCGCGGTCGGGACGGTGAAGACGAACATCGGCCACCTGGAGGCCGCGGCCGGCATCGCCGGGCTGCTCAAGGTGCTGCTGAGCCTGCGCCACGAACGGCTGCCGCGCACGCTGCACCAGCACCGGCGCAACCCGTACCTGCGGCTGGACGGCACCCCGTTCACGGTGCTGGACCGCGACGTGCCCTGGACCGGCGACCGGGTCGCCGGGGTCAGCTCGTTCGGGTTCGGCGGCACCAACGCCCACGTGGTCGTGCAGTCGCCGCCGCCGTTGCCGACGTCCCCGGCGCCGGGCCCCTGGCGCCTGGTGCTGTCCGCGTCCGGTCCCGCGGCGCTGGCCGAGTACCGGCGCCGGGTCGCGGACCACCTCGCGGAGGGCGCCGACCTGGCCCGTGCCACGTACACGCTCCAGGTGGGACGCGACGCCCTGGCCCATCGGTTCGCCGCTGTGGTCGCCGACGCCGCCGAGGCGGTGGCGGTGCTGCGCGGCGACGCCCCGGCCCGCCTCGACGCGGAGACCGAGACCTGGCTGGCCGGCGGTGACGTCGACTGGGCGGCGACGTGGGAGCACCGGCCGGCCCGGATCTCCGTGCCCGCGCCGCCGCTGGCGGCCCGGCCGTTCTGGTTCGACGAGGGCCCGGCCCGCGCCACCGCGCCGTCCCGGCCCGCCCCGGTCCGGCGCACCGCCGCCGACCGGCTCGTGCTGCGCGATCCGTCGGCCTTGCGCCGCAACGGCGCGGGCCGGCGGATCGCGCAGCACGATCCGGTCGGCGG
>NZ_RCVK01000352.1:0-68465 GCF_003667485.1 Micromonospora sp. BL1 | reverse complement strand
GGGGTGGGGTGCCGTCGCCGAAGGGGCGGCCGCCCAGTTCCTCCCGTCCGTGCGGCGTCAACCAGTTGCTCAGGTCCGGGCCGAGCGGCACGATGCCGGTCGGGTTGATGTCCCGGTGGACCTCGTAGTAGTGCCGCTTGATGTGGACGAAGTCGATTGTGTCGCCGAGCCCGGGCGTGGTGAACAGGTCCCGGGCGTACGCCCACAGCACCGGCATCTCGCTGAGCTTCTGCCGGTTGCACTTGAAGTGCCCGTGGTAGACCGGGTCGAAGCGGACGAGCGTGGTGAACAGCCGTACGTCCGCCTCGGTGATCGTGTCGCCGACCAGGTACCGCTGACCGGCCAGCCGCTCGCTCAGCCAGTCCAGCCGGTCGAACAGCCGGTGGTACGCCTTGTCGTACGCCTCCTGGCTGCCGGCGAAGCCGCACCGGTACACGCCGTTGTTGACATCAGCGAAGACGACCTCGTTGACCTCGTCGATCTCGCCGCGCAGCGGTTCCGGGTAGAGGTCCGGCGCGCCCGGCCGGTGGTACGCGGTCCACTCGGTCGACAGGTCGAGGCTCATCTGGGCGTAGTCGTTCGTCACCACCTGCCCGGTGGGCACGTCGACGAGCGCCGGCACGGTGATGCCGCGCTCGTAGCCGGGGAAGCGGGCGAAGTACGCGTCGGCCAGCCGCTCGATGCCCAGCACCGGGTCCTTGCCGTCCGGGTCCAGGTCGAACGTCCAGCTCCGCTTGTCGTGGGTGGGCCCGGCCACGGCCATCGAGATGGCGTCCTCCAGCCCGAGCAGGCGCCGGATGATGATCAGCCGGTTGGCCCACGGGCAGGCCCGGCTCACCGCCAGCCGGTAGCGGCCCGGCTCCACCGGCCAGCCGTTGCTCCCGTCCGCCGTGATCCGGGTGGCGATGTAGCGCTGGTCGCGGGTGAACTCGCCACCCGGCTCCACGTACTTGCCGCCGGTCCGGTCCAGGACCTCGTCGTCGCTGCCCACACCCACCTCCGAGTTCGCTTTTCGCTCCCATCATGGTCGCTCCGGCCGCTCCCGGCAGGGCGACTGCGCCGGAGAGAGGCGGGGCCACCGCGCCGGAGACCGGCAGGGCGAGCGCGCCGGGGAGGGGCATAGGCTGCCGCCGTGACCGATGTGGAGGCGGCAGCCCGGCGTTTCGTCGCCGACGTGTGGAACGCGGGGCGCGAGGAGAGCGCGTACGAGCTGGTGGCGGCGGACTGCCCGGGGCTCGGCGGCACCGGCCCGGCGGCGGTGCTGGCCTGGCACCGGGACCGGCGGGCGTCGTTCCCGGACCTGCGCTACAAGATCGTCGAGGTGGTGGCGACCGGCGCCCGGGTGGCGGTGCGCTGGCGGGCCGCCGGCACCCAGGCCGGCCAGTTCGGCCCGGTGCCGCCGACCGGCCGCGTGGTCAGCTACTCCGGGGCCACGTTCCTGCGCTTCGACGACGACGGGCGGATCGTGGACGTGTGGAGCGTCAACGAGCTGTTCCAGGTGCTCCAGCAGCTCGGCGTGGAGATGTTGCCCCCGCTCACACCCGGCGAGGCGTGATCCGGCTGATCGGCAGGTTCACCGGGAACGGCTCGCCGGTGTCGACGAACTTCGTCCACCGGCCGGTCTCCGTGTAGACCTCGTGCACCGGATCGATCTTGTAGGTGTAGACCACGAGGCCCTCGTCCTCGATCTCGATACGCCAGTGGAACGGGATCCCGGCCTGCGCGTAGAGCGCTGGCTTGAGGACGCGGTCGATGGACCGGGTGCTGGGCGAAACGATCTCCACGGCGAGCACCACCTCGTGCGGCTCGTACCGGGACGGCTCGCGCGCGGCGGCGGTTGCGGTGGTGATCAGCACGTCCGGGATGAAGGAGCGGGTGCGGTTGATGCGCACCTCCACACCCTGGGTCACGTCGTACCCGTCGGGGCAGTCCTCGTCGAGCGCGACCATGAGCAGGGCCGCGATGCTCTGGTGGATCCGGGTGGGGGAGGGGGACATGAGCAGCACTCCATCGAGCAGTTCGCGGCGGCGACCGTCCTCCGGCAGCGCGTCCAGATCGTCTGTCGTCCACCCGCCCTCCGGCGGGTGGTCGCTCTCCAGCGCGGCGGTCATCGACAGGTCCTTCCCGGCGCGTCGTTCTCCCCGCGCTCACGATACCGCCGCGAAAGGCCGGGTGGTGGTCGCGCGCGCCCGGGGCACAGGGCAGGATGGGCGGCATGAGCGAGCACGGTGGAGTGCCCGGCGGGGGCCTGGTGAAGGGCCTGGCGGTCACGTTGAAGACGATGACCCGCCGCTCGACCACCCAGCAGTACCCGGACGTCGAGCCGGAGCTGCCACCCCGCTCCCGCGGCGTGATCGCGCTGCTGGAGGAGAACTGCACGGTCTGCATGCTCTGCGCCCGCGAGTGTCCGGACTGGTGCATCTACATCGACTCGCACAAGGAGGAGGTGGCGGTGCCCGGCGCCGCCCGCCCCCGCCAGCGCAACGTGCTCGACAAGTTCGACATCGACTTCTCGCTCTGCATGTACTGCGGCATCTGCGTCGAGGTCTGCCCGTTCGACGCGCTCTACTGGTCGCCCGAGTTCGAGTACGCCGAGTACGACATCAAGAACCTGCTGCACGACAAGGACCACCTCGGGGAGTGGATGGCCACCGTGCCGCCGCCGCCGGCCCACGACCCGCTCGGCGACCCCTCCAAGGAGGAGACCACCGCCGCGCGGAAGGCGGCGGGTCCGTCGGCCCGTCCGGCTCCTTCCCGGGTACGCCCCGACGCCCCCACCGATCCGGGCGGAGGCTCTGCCTCATGACCGGTGCGGACGTCCTGCTGCTGGCGCTGGGCGCGGTGGCGGTGGGCGCGGGTGCGCTGGTGGTCGCCACCCGTCACCTGGTCCGGGCCGGGCTGTGGCTGGTGGTGTGCCTGGGCGCGCTCGCGGGTGACTACCTGGTGCTGACCGCCGAGCTGGTGGCCTGGGTGCAGGTGCTCATCTACGTGGGCGCGGTGGTGGTGCTGCTGTTGTTCGCGGTGATGCTGACGCGCGCGCCGATCGGCCCGTCGGACGACCTGGACCGGCCGGGCTGGGCCGCCGCGCTCGTCGGTGGCGGCAGCGGCATCGGCCTGGCGGTGCTGCTGATCGACGCGTTCCGCTGGTCGCGGGTGGACCTGCCCGCCGCGGGCACTGCCGAGCGCCTCGGCGAGCAGATCTTCCGTTCCTGGGTGCTGCCGTTCGAGGTGCTGTCGGTGCTGCTGCTGGCCGCGCTGGTCGGCGCGATCGTGCTGTCCCGCCCCGACATCGGCCGCCCCAAGGCACCCGGCCCGGCCGACGGCGACCGGACCGGCGGGGACGCCCCGGTCGGCGCCGCGCAACCCGCCGACGAGGGCGGGCGCCCGTGAGGCCGGTCATCCCGTACGTCACCGCCGCGCTGCTGTTCGGCCTCGGCGTGTACGGCGTGCTGCGCCGCCGCAACGCCGTCCTGGTGCTGATGGCGGTGGAGCTGATGCTCAACGCGGTGAACCTGGTGCTGGTCACCGCCGACACCACCGTCAAGGCCGTGCTGCCGCACTCCGGGCAGGTGTTCGCGCTGTTCGTGATCGTGCTGGCCGCCGCCGAGATCGGTGTCGGGCTCGCCATCGTGCTCCAGCTCTACCGGCTGCGCGCCAGCGTCACGGTCGACGACGTGCCGCTGGCCGAGCCGGCGCCGGCGGTGGCGGCGGGCCCGACGCCCGGGCGGCCGGATGCGGAAGGAGCGGTCCGGTGAGCACGCCGACGCTGTGGCTCGCGGCGGTGCTGCCGGCCGCGCCGCTGGTCGCCGGGCTGCTCGGCCTGCTGCTGCCGCCCGCCCCGCGCCAGGACCGGGCGTCGGCCCGGCGGTCGGCGGTCGCGCTGGGCGTGACCGGGGCGGCCGTGTCGCTGCTGGCCGCGCTGGCGCTGCTGGTCCGCGTGGACGCCCCGGTCGAGGCGTCCACCACCTGGGTCGACCTGGGCGGGCTGCGGGTCACGCTGGGCCTGCGGCTGGACGGCGTGGCGGTGCTCGTCGCCACCGCTGTGGCCGCTGTGGCGCTGGCCGTCCAGGTGTACTCGATCGGCTACCTGCGCCGGGGCCCGCACGACGACGTGGACGTCGACCACCGCTACCCGCCGTACGCGGCCCAGCTCAGCCTCTTCACCGCCGCCATGCTCACTGTGGTGGTGTCCGGCGACCTGATCATGCTGCTGGTCGGCTGGGAGGTGATGGGCATCTGCTCGTACCTGCTCATCGCCCACGACCGGCGGCTGCCCGAGGCGCCCGGCGCGGCGGTCAAGGCGTTCCTGGTCACCCGTGTGGGTGACGTCGGCTTCCTGCTCGGCATCGCGCTGCTGGGCGTGGGCGCGGGCAGCTTCCGGATCGCCGACGTGCTGGCGCACGACTACGGCACCGGCACGCTCACCGCCGCCTGCCTGCTGCTGCTCGCCGGGGTGGCCGGCAAGAGCGCCCAGTTCCCGCTGCACACCTGGCTGCCCGACGCGATGGCCGGTCCCACGCCGGTGTCCGCGCTGATCCACGCCGCCACGATGGTCGCCGCCGGGGTGTACGCGGTGGCCCGGCTGTTCCCGCTGTTCGAGCGCGCACCGGCCGCGCTCGCCGTGCTGGGCGTGATGGCCGCGATCACCATGCTGCTCGGCGCGTTCGCCGCCACCGCCCAGGACGACATCAAGCGCGTGCTGGCCTGGTCGACCGTGTCCCAGATCGGCTACATGACCGGCGCGCTGGCGGTCGGCGCACCGGCTGCCGCGCTGTTCCACCTGCTCACCCACGCCGCGTTCAAGGCGCTGCTGTTCCTCGCTGCCGGTGCGGTGATCCACGCCGTCGGCACCACGCTGATGTCCCGGATGGGCGGCCTGCGTACCGCCATGCCGGTGACGTTCTGGTGCATGGTGGTCGGCCTCGGCGCGCTGGCCGGCGTACCCCCGCTCTCGGGTTTCTGGAGCAAGGACGGCGTGCTCGCGGCCGCCGAGGCGGCCGCGCTCGACGGCGCCGGGCCGACGGCGGCCTGGGTGGGCTGGCTGGTCTGGCTGGCCGGGCTGGTCGGGGTGGCGGTGACCGCCTGGTACGCGACCCGCCTGCTGCTGCGCACGTTCCTCGGCTCGACCCGCACGCCGCTGCTGCGGCCGCACGACCCGCCCGCGCTGCTGCGCTGGCCGGTGCTGTTGCTCACGGTCCCGGCCGGGCTGCTCGGCCTGGCCGCGTTCGCGCCCTGGTTCGCCGACCGCTTGCGGGTGCCCGGCGACGACAGCGGCGAGGCGGTCGAGCTGGTGCACCTCGCGCCGAACCTGATCCTGCCGTTCCTGCTGCTGCTCGCCGGGGCGGGCGTCGCCTGGGCCGGCTGGCGCCGCGACCCGGCTGCCGACCCGGCCCGCTTCCTGGGTCCGCTGCGGCCGGTCTTCGCCCGGGCGTTCCGGCTCGACGACGTCCAGCACACCCTGGTCGTACGCCCGGCGGGCGCGCTCGCGCGGGTCGTGCGTACCGGTGACGAACTGGGCGTGGACGGGCTGGTCGAGGGCAGCGGCCGGGCGGCGGTCGAGGTGGGCGGCGGCCTGGCCGCGCTGCACCGGGCGGCGCTGCCGCGCGCGGCGGCCGGGGTGCTGGCCGGTGCGCTGCTGATCGGCCTCGCGGTCGCGCTGATCGGAGTGACCTCATGACGTTCGGGCAGGTCCTGCTGGTCGCCGTGGTCGCGGTGCCGGCGCTCGGCGCGCTGGCCACCGCCCTCGTGCCGGGTGACCGGGCCGGCCGGGTGGTCGGCACCGTCGCCGCCGCGGTGACGCTGCTGGCGGCGCTGCCGCTGGTCGGCGGCGACCACGGCTGGTTCGGGTACGGGCCACGCCCGGCGGTGCAGCCGTGGCACCAGCTCGACCAGCAGTGGGTGCCCGGGCTCGACCTGCGCTTCCACCTCGGCGTCGACGGCATCTCCTGGCCGCTTGTGGTGCTGACCGCGCTGCTCACGCTGCTGTGCTGCGCGTACACGCTGTGGCGGGTGCCGCCCGGCGGCGGCAGCGGGCGGGCGCTCGTGGCGCTGCTGCTGGTGGTCGAGGTCGGCATCCTCGGCACGTTCCTCGCGCTCGACCTGGTGTTGTTCTTCCTGTTCTTCGAGGTCGTCCTGCTGCCGATGTACGCGGTCATAGCCGGCTGGGGCGGCGCGGACCGTCGTCGGGCGGCCCGCAAGTTCGCGCTGTACACGCTGTTCGGCTCGGTGCTGCTGCTGGTCGGCGTCTACGTGGTGGTGGCCGCCGCGGGCACCGCCGACCTGGTCACGCTCACCGGCGGCGCCGGGCTGTCCCGGGGCACCCAGCTCGCCGCGTTCACGCTGCTGGCGCTGGCGTTCGCGGTGAAGAGCCCGCTCTGGCCGCTGCACTCCTGGCTGCCCGACGCGCACACCCAGGCGCCCACAGTCGGCAGCGTGATCCTCGCCGGGGTGCTGCTCAAGATGGGCACCTACGGGCTGATCCGGGTCGCGGTGGGCGTGGCCCCGGAGGGCGCCCGCTGGGCCGCGCCGGTGCTCGGCGTGCTCGCCGTCGCCGCGATCCTGATCGGTGGCCTGGTCTGCCTGGCGCAGGACGACCTGAAGCGGCTGATCGCGTACTCCAGCGTGGGGCACATGGGCTTCGTGCTGCTCGGGGTCGCCACGCTCACCGCCACCGGGCTCCAGGCCGCGCTGATCGGCAACATCGCCCACGGCGTCATCACCGCCCTGCTGTTCTTCCTGGCCGGCGCGGTCAAGGACCGCGCCCACACCGGGTCGCTGGCCGAGCTGTCCGGGCTGCGGGAGACCGCGCCCCGGCTGGCCGGGCTGCTCGGCTTCGCGGCCGTGGCCTCGCTGGGACTGCCCGGCCTGGCCGGGTTCTGGGGCGAGGCGTTCGCCGTGGTCGCCGCCGTGCGGCGGGGCGGCCCGCTCTGGCTGACGCTCGCCGTGCTGGCCGCGCTGGGCGGGGCGCTCACCGCCGCGTACTTCCTGCGGCTGCTGCGCCGGGTCACGCACGGGCGGCCCAGCCCGGCGGTGGCGGGGCTCGCACCCGGGCTGGCGGGGGCGGAACTGACCGCCTGGGCGCCGCTGGTGCTGCTCGCGCTCGCGGTCGGCCTGGCCCCGGCGCTGGTCCTGTCGTACGCCTCCGGTCCGGTGGAGGCGCTGCTGGGGGTCGTCCCATGAGCCTGGTGCAGAGCGTCGACAACCTGGCGATGCTGCCTGCGTACCTGGCCGCCGGCACCGCCGTCCTGGTGCTGCTGGTCGACCTGCTGGTTGCGCGTCCCGCCGCCACGGTGGCGGTGGCGGCTCTGGGCGCGACCGGCACAGCCGTGGGTGCGGCGCTCGTCGGCGCGGCCGGCACCCGGCGCACGTTCTGCGTCGGCGACGACTGCTCCTGGGTGTGGAACGGCCGGGCGGCGCTGGTCGGGGCCGTGATCGCCCTGCTCACGCTCGGCGTGCTGGCGCTGTCCGGCCCGCTGCTGCGCGCCGGGCGCACCCCGGTCGGCGAGTACTGCTTCCTGCTCGCCTGCGCGATGACCGGCGGCGTGGTGCTCGGCGCCGCAGGTGACCTGATCACGCTGATCGTGGCGCTGGAGACGCTGACGCTGCCGCTGTACGTGCTGGTCGGCCTGCGCCGGGGCAGCCTCGCCGGCGCCGAGGCGGCGGTGACGTTCTTCGTGGTGAGCGTGGTCGCCACCACTGTGACGCTGCTCGGCGCGGCGCTGCTCTACGCGGTCACCGGCACGCTGCACCTGGACCGGCTCGGCGCCACACTGGCCGCCCGCGACGACCTGACCGGCCTGCCGTTGACCGGGGTCGCGGTGGCGCTGGTGGTGGCCGGGCTGGCGTTCAAGGTCGCCGCCGTGCCGTTCCACGCCTGGGCCCCTGCCACGTACGACGGCGCGCCGCTGCCGGTGGCCGCGTACCTGTCGACCGCCTCCAAGCTCGGTGGCGTGGTGGCGCTGCTGGCGGTGGTGCAGCGCGCGCTGCCCGGAGACATGACCGGCCCGGTGCTGGCGGCGCTGGCGGTGCTGACCATGACCGTCGGCAACCTGGTGGCGCTGCGTCAGCGGCGTACCGTGCGGTTGCTCGCCTGGTCGTCGGTGGCCCAGGCGGGGTACATCCTGGCGCCGCTGGGCGCGCTGGCGCTGACCGCGGGCCGCACCGGCGACGTGCGGGCGGGCGCGTACGCGGCAGCCGTCGCGTACGCGATCTTCTTCGTGCTGCTGGAGCTGGCCGCGTTCGCCGCGGTGGTGGCGTTGCGCCCGGCGGACGGCGACGGCGGCACGCTCGCCGACCTGCGCGGCGCGGCGCGGCGGCACCCCTGGGTGGGCGGCGCGTTCGCGCTGGCGCTGATCGGGCTGGCCGGACTGCCGCCGGGCCTGGCCGGGCTGTTCGCCAAGGTGACAGTGGTACGCGCGCTGCTGGCCGGGCACGCGGGATGGCTGGCGCTCGTGGTGGCGCTGAACGCGGTGATCGGCCTGGCCTACTACCTGCGGGTCACCGCTTCGCTCTACGCGACACCCGCCGGCGCAACGGCGGTCCGGCCCGCGCGGACCGTGGCGCTGGCGCTCGGTGTGGCCACCGCCGCGGCGGTAGTGATCGGTTTCGCACCGCAGCTCGTGCTGGACGTGGCGTCGCGCTGACCGGTTCCTGCCCGGATGGGCGACCGCTTCAGCCTGCGCACAGCAACATCCAGCCAACTTTCAGCCATGAGCCGGATGGTTGACGGGTACCGGTGTGTTGAACCGGTCAGCGGGCCTCCCGCAAGAGCCCGTGCACCGAAGGAGAGATCGTGCATCACAACCGTCTCAAGACCGCAGCGCTGCTCGGCCTGTTGACCTCGCTGATCCTCGCGATCGGCTACTGGTTCGGCGGTAGCGGCGGTCTCGTCATCGCCGTCGTCATCTCGTTGCTGATGAACGGCGTCACCTACTTCTACTCCGACAAGCTCGCACTGCGCTCGATGAAGGCGCAACCGGTCAGCGAGGCACAGTTCCCCGAGCTGTACCAGATGGTGCGGGAGCTCTCCACGTTGGCCGGGAAGCCGATGCCCCGGCTCTACGTGAGCCCGACCTCGCAGCCCAACGCGTTCGCCACCGGTCGTAACCCGGAGAACGCGGCGGTCTGCGTCACCCAGGGCATCGTGGAGATCCTGGACTACCGGGAGCTGCGCGGCGTGATCGGCCACGAGCTGTCCCACGTCTACAACCGGGACATCCTGATCTCCAGCGTGGCGGCCGGCCTGGCCGGCATCATCACCATGCTGGCCAACCTGGCCTGGTTCATCCCGCTCGGCTCCTCGGACGACGAGGACAGCCCGAACCCGGCCGTGCTGCTGCTCACGCTGATCCTCGGCCCGATCGCCGCCACGGTGATCCAGCTCGCGATCAGCCGGAGCCGGGAGTACCAGGCCGACCAGTCCGGCGCCGAGCTGAGCCGCGACCCGCTGGCCCTGGCCAGCGCCCTCCGCAAGATCCACATGGGTACGCAGGCGCGCCCGCTGGCGCCGCAGGGCCAGCTCGCCAGCACCGCCCACCTGATGATCGACAACCCGTTCAAGCGGGGCGGCGGCATCGCCGCGATGTTCGCCACCCACCCGCCGATGGAGCAGCGGGTGGCCCGCCTGGAGCAGATGGCCCGCAACTCCGGGCCGGTGCAGTTCCAGCGCTGACCCGCGTGACCCGAACGCCGCCCGCGTCCACCCGGACGCGGGCGGCGTCGCGTCTGCGGCCCTTCCGCGCCCGGCCGGCCCGGGCGGCCGGCCCGCGTCAGGACACGGCCGGCTCGGACAGCCGGTCCGGCCGCGCGACCAGCACCACGGCGAGCAGCACCACCCCCGCCGCCAGGTAGGCGGCGGCCGGGCCGAGCAGCACCGCCACGCCGCCGAGCAGGAAGATCCCGACGCCGGAGAGCACGATGTTGCCGGCCACGATCGTCGCCTCCACCTGCCCCATCCGCTCCCGCGGCGCCAGCCGCGCGAACGTGGCCTGGGCCCCGATCAGCCACCCGCCGCCCGCTCCGACGAGCGCGTTCGCCCCGGCGAGCGCCCACGCCGGGGCGTCGAGCGCCACCAGCAGACCGGCCAGCAGCAGCGCGGCGGCGAGCGCGCTCGCCGAGACCACCTGACCGGTCACCCGGGCCAGCCAGCCCCGCCGCCCCACCACCAGCACGAAAACCGCCCCGCCGAACGACGACGCCGCCAGCACGACCGGCCGCCACCCGCCGGAGGCCAGATCCGGGGCGAGCGTCTCCGGCAGCCCGCCGGACAGGACGGTGGCCAGGGTCAGCAGCGCCACGCCCCGCAGCACCGGATGGGCGGCGATGATCCGGATGCCCGCGGTGGCGGGCGGCCGTGGACCCCGGTGCTCCTGCCTCCGCACCGGCAGGCCGGCGAGGACCACCGCCGCGAGCAGGAACGAGACCAGATCGATCACGAGCGCCACCCGGGGGCCGAGCGCCACCGTCACCCCGGCCCCGGCGAGCAGGCCGACGACCTGGCCGCTCTGGTTGGCGAAGGCGGAGAGCCCGAACAGCGGCAGCCGCAGCGGCGCCTCCACCGCCTCGGCCGTGATCGCCACGTGCACGCTCGCGTACGCCGCCCGGACCGCGCCGAGCAGCCCGGCCGCCACGATCGCCGGCACCGGCCGGGGCGCCGCCGCCGGTACGGCGATGAGCACCGCACCCGCCAGCGAGAGCCCGACCAGCATGGTGCGCCGGGCCGGTACGTCCAGCCAGCCGCTGAACACGGTCGCGACGAGCAGGGCGGGCACCGTGCGGGCGGCGTACACGGCGGCCGGGCCGAGGACCGAATCGGTCTGGTCGTACGCGAGCAGCAGCAGGGCCGCCAGCCCGACGAAGTCGCCCAGCTCGGAGACGCCCCGGGCGACGAGCAGCCGGGCCGTGACCGGATGCCGGAACAGGGCCCGGTAGCCGGGCACAGGCGTCGCGGTGTCGGTCATCGATCCGACGGGTCCGTTTCCTCGACGCCGACCGGCTCGTAGTCGGCCCGCTCGCGTAGCCGGCGGACCTGCTCCCGCCGGTAGCTGCCGCGGATCTGCGGATCCTGCCGGCGGCGGCGCAGCGCCACCAGGTCCGCCCACAGGTCGTCCGGCCACTGGGCGATGCCCTGCCCGGTGACCAGTTCGGCCTGCCGCGACGCCGCGAGCGTCGACCGGTGCACCGGCTGGAGGCACATCAGGGGGATGTTCCGGTAGAGCCGGACCACGTGGCCCGGCTCGGTCAGGCGCAGGATGGTCGGCAGGAACGACGTGTACCAGTCGGTCTCCACCACGCCCTCGTAGAGCTGCAGCCCGCGCTGCGCCGGCCAGTTCGGCACCCCGCGCGCCAGCAGACACCAGCCGGGGGAGGTGCGGGCCACCACCCCGGTGACCATCTCGATCGTGTGCGGGGCGCGCGGGTCGGCGTCGATGAAGGGCATGGTGCCGCCGTAGCGGTCGAAGATGTCCAGGCCGTCCCGGAACCGCTCCGGCAGGTCCGCGAGCTGCGCCGGTGCCTGCGGCAGCGTGCCGTCGTACCCGCCGGCCAGCGACCGCCAGCCGGCCGGCTCGTTCTCCTGGAGGAGACTCCACTCGGTGTCGTGGCCGTCCCAGCGCAGCGCCACGTCGGCGGGCGGGTAGACGTACCACCCGAGACCGGAACCGGCAGCCACCGGTGGGCACTGCTGCACCGCGCGGACCGGCAGCGAACCCCGGAGGGTGGCGGACGCGGGCTCGGCGGGCCGGCCGTCGCCGTACAGGGAGTAGATCTCGACCCGTAGCGGCGCGACAGCCATGCCGCTCATCCGACCTCCGATCACGGCGGCGGCCGACCCGCCGTAGGCATGGACTCCGTTCGATCACCGAACCTACTCGTTCCCGGCGGGTAAGGCAGCCCCGCATTGGAGCCCGATGTGACCGACTCGACCACCGTCCCGGTCAGCAGGGGCGTTAGGGTCGGAGGCTGACTCACTCGTTACTCCCGGAGGTGCACACAGTGGCCGCACTGCGCCAGTACCAGGGCGTCTGGCGGATCCCCGGCGCGCCCATGCTGCTGATCCTCGGCATCATCGGCCGGCTCGGGATCGGCATGACCCCGCTGGCGCTGCTGCTCGTCGTCGAGCAGGTCACCGGCCGGTACTCCCTGGCCGCCGTCGCCGGCGGCATCTACGCGCTCTCCGGCGCCGCGCTCAGCCCGGTCGCCGGCCGGATCGCCGACCGGGTCGGTCCCGCCCGCGTCCTGCTGGTCACCGCGCTCGCCCACCCGTTCGCCCTGATCGGGCTGCTCGTCGCCACCCGCTCCGACAGCGGCAACCTCGGGCTGATCTATCTGGGCGCGGGCGTCGCCGGAGCCACGTACCCGCCGCTCACCGCCGCGATCCGGGGCGCCTGGAACGACCTCACCGCCCCCGCCACCGGCCGGGCACACCTGCGCAACACCGCGCTCGCCGCCGAGACCACGCTGTTCGAGGTCGTGTTCGTGATCGGCCCGCTGCTGGTGGCGGGCTTCGTGCTGTTCGCCGACGCCGCCGCCGCGCTCGTCGGCGCCGCTGTGGTCACCCTGGTCGGCACCGGCACCGTCGCGCTCGGCCGGGTCATGCGCGGCTGGCGCCCGCACGCGCGTGAGCACCACGCCCGGGGCCTCGGCCCGCTGCGGCTCGGCGGCTTCCCCGCGCTGCTGCTCTGCGTGGCGAGCCTCGGCATCGCGTTCGGCGCCTCCGGCGTCATCGTCCCGGCCTTCGCCGGGAACTCCGGCGCCGACGACCCGGAGAGCCTGGCCGGCGTGCTGCTCGCCGTCTGGGGCATCGGCAGCGCCATCGGTGGCTTCTGGTTCGGCGTACGCAAACCCGCCGCCAACATGACCCGCCAGTTCGCTCTCCTGCTCGGCACCGTCGCGGCCAGCTTCGCCGTCTTCGCGGTGATGCCCGGCCCGGCCGCGCTCGGCGTCGCGCTGGTGCTCGGCGGAGCGGCGATCGCTCCCGCGCTCACCCTGGAGAACACGCTCGTCGGGCGGATCACCCCGGCCGGCATGCTGAACGAGGCGTACACCTGGGTGGTGACCATGTCGGTCGCGGCGAGCGCCGCCGGCGGCTCGATCGCGGGCCTGATCATCGACCACGCCGGCGGCGTCTCGTGGGCGTTCGTCTTCGCCGGGGTGGCGGTCGCCGTCGGGGCCGCGGTCGCCGCGCTGCCCGGCGGCCCGATCGCCCGGGCCGAGGCCACAGCGGTACGCGCCGAGCAGACGCTCGCCGCCTGACCGCTCACCCGCCCGCGGTCACCACCCGCTCCACGCCGGGCAGCTTCTCCACGGCGGCCCGGATCGGCGCCGGGTCCTCACCCTGCGCCAGCAGCACCGACAGGACCACCCGGCCGTCGCCGTCCGGCCGGGCCGCGACCGTCCTGCCACCGCAGCGCAGCCCCGTGTCCCCGCGCGCCTGCCCGATCCGGTAGTCGACCTCCCCGATCTGCGGCGTGCCGGCACCCGGCCGGAAGACGACGTCCAGGCGTACCGGAGGGTCGGCCCGGCACGCGACCGACGCCGCTGCGGACGGGGTGGCCGCGGTGCCGGCGGCCGGCATCGGCGCCGCCGGTCCGGACAGCGTCGCCATGGTCGCGGCGCCGCCGGTGACAGTCACCGCGGCCACCCCCGCCAGAACCGTGGCCCGTCGCCGGCTCCTGGCGCGCCCCCGTGCGCGCACCTCGGCCGCCGGGCTGAGCCGCAGCCCGGTCATGTCCTGCTCCAACTCCCGCAGAGCCTCACCAATGCGTGCCGACATCGACTTCCTCCTTGTCGTCAGTCAGTAGGACGGCGAGCGCGGCACGGCCCCGGGACAGGTACGACTTGACAGTCCCCTCGGGCATGCCGGTGGTCCGGGCGATCTCCGCCACCAGCAGATCGTGGAGGTGGTGCAGGACGACGACCAGCCGCTGCGCCTCGGGCAGTCGCCGCAACGCCGCCAGCAACGCCACCCGGTCCGGGTTGGGCCCGGGCGCCGGAGCCTCCCGGCCCAACCGGGCCCGCGCGGCAAACCAGCGCCGCAGGCCGCGCCACCGGTTGGCGGTCAACCGCCAGGCCACCGTCCGGACCCAGCCCTCCGGGTCCTCGTACGCCCCGACGCGCGACCAGCGCTGCCAGGCCCGCGCGTACGCCTCCTGCGTCACGTCCTGGGCCTCGGCCAGGTCGCCGCAGAGCGCGTAGACGTGGTGCACGACCCGCCGCGCGGTCGCCGTGTAGAAGGCGTCGAAGTCCTCGGGGCCGTCCATGCCACCTCCCGTGTCCGCTCTCACCACACGACACCCCGATGCGGCTCCGGCGGTTGCAGGCGGATCAGGTCGCTCCGGGTCGTACCCGGTCCGGCACGTCCACCCGGGCGGGCGGGTCGTGCGGTCCGAGCTGGTCTGTCGTCTGCGGGTCGTGCGGGCCCGCCGGCCCGGTCCGCTCTGTGTTCCGCGCTGCGGGGCCCGGGCGTGCGGCGGCCGTCGCGGCGGCCAGACCCAGCGCGAGGATCGTCACCGCGCACGCCAGGAGCGTGGGGCGTGCCCCGAGCAGTGCGGTCGCCGGACCGCCGAGCATCGTGCCCAGCGGTACCGCCAGCACGGTGAGCGCCCCGTTGGCCGCCAGCACGCGGGGGAGGTCCACGGTGCCGGCGCGGCGCTGGAACAGCGCCGTCGCGGTCGGCTGGTAGGGCGCCCAGACCAGGCCGGCGAGCGCGAACGCGGGCAGCGACAGGACGACCGGCGCGCCCAGGCCGAGCGGGAGCAGCGCGGCGCCGAACAGCGCGACGATGCCGGCGAGCGTGGTCCGCAGCGGCCATCCGCGCAGGTGGCCGGTGAGCAGTCCACCGAGCAGCGAGCCGACGCCGAACGCGGTGTAGTAGGCCGCGAGCGTCCCGGCGGAGGCGCGCAGGTCGTCGGTGACGTGCACCGGCATGGCCACGTAGAACGGTCCGAAGAGGAAGAAGAACGCGAAGGACAGCGACAGCAGGCCGAGCAGCGACCGGTCCCGCGCGATGATCCGAAATCCCGACGTACGCGACGGCCCCGCCCCGGCCGGGGCGGCTCGGTCACGGACGGCCGCGGCTTTTCGATCGCGGACGACCAGGCGGTAGCTCGCGGCCAGCACGGCGAAGCTGGCGGCGTCGACGGCGATCACCCACACCGCGCCCACCCAGGCGATGAGCAGGCCGGCCAGCGGCGGGCCGACGATCGTCGCGGCCTGGCCGAAGACCCCGAGCAGCGCGTTCGCGGCCAGGTGGTGCCGCTGCGGCAGCAGCTCGGCCACGAGCGTGAACCGGCCGGCCGAGCCCCACGGGTGCAGCAGCGAGGACACCGCGAGCAGGGCGACGTACAGACCGACGTCCAGCACCCCGGCGAGGTGGGCAACGGGGATCGCCCCCAACGCGGCGGCTCGCACCGTCGCGTCCCAGCCGGCGAGCTGCGCCCCGCTCCGTCCACCCAGCCACCGCCCGAGCAGCACCGTGCCGGCCGCACCCGGCAGCGTGTACGCCGCCACCGCGAACGCGGTCCAGGTGCCCCGCTGCCCGTCGGGTGCGAGTTGCAGGGCCAGCCAGGTCACCGCAACAAGGGCGAGCCCGTCACCGAGAGCGGAGGTCGCGAGCCCGGGCAGCAACCGGCGCAGTACCGGTTGACCGAACACCGGGCGATAGGGGAGGAGCATCGCGGGGGTCATGGCTCCCACCCGACCGCACGCCCGGCCCGTACCCCAAGGAAGTTGCCTGACGGCAGAAGAGGGCCGTGGCGTTCCGGCCCGCCGGCCGTGGCTGGACCGCGGTCTGCCGCGACGTCGCCGTCACGGTCGAGTGGGCCGGGTCGGTTCGCCGCCGTAGAGGGCTGTGAAGACGCGGTGCCGCAGGATCTCGTACTGCCGGCGGCATCGCCGAGGTGGGCCCGGCGGACGTGGCTGGACCTGACCCCCGACGACGACTTCCGGCGGCTGGAACTGGTCAGCTGTCAGGTCGACCTCGCGACCGTCGGCCAATCGATTCCAGTAGTGGTAACCGATCTTGGCGTCTCCGGAGAGGACCTCGCCCAGGATCAGCTCTCCGCCGAGCAGGTCCTGGATGATCAAGGCGGTCACTCCGCATTGACCACGGGCCGGGTTGCCGGCGTGCCAATCCTGCACATCGTGTGGGTCGCAGGTGTCCGCTCCCCAGCCGCTGCGCAGTACCGGCCGCAGCATCTCCAGGTCGATCGCGAGAGGGACTGATCGTTGGGCGGGCTCTTGAGGCGTCATCCAGGAAGGGTCGGCCATCGACCGGGTCGAGAGTCAAGGAACATCCCCGCCAGCGGGCGCTCATCAAGTGGTGCCGGGCGGCGGCTTTATTCATGGTTACCTGAGCGGGTGGTGCGGGGTCGCCGCCCGGCCGTCGGTCGCCACACAGTAGTGACGAACGACGACCAGTGGCGACGAGACCCGCGAGGCCAGATGGCGTGACCGATGCCCTGACCTGCCCGGGCGGTCGAGCCTTACCGGTAGTTGGTGAACTGGAGCGCCAGCCCGAAGTCCTCGCCCTTGAGCAGAGCGATGACGGCCTGGAGGTCGTCCTTCTTCTTGCCGGTGACGCGGAGCTGGTCGCCCTGGATTTGCGCCTGCACGCCCTTCGGGCCCTCGTCGCGGATCTTCTTGCTGATCGCCTTCGCCTTGTCCGAGTCGATGCCCTGCACCACCTTGGCATCGATCTTGAAGATCTTGCCCGACTGACGGGGCTCACCTGCGTCGAGCGACTTCAGCGAGATGTTCCGCTTGACCAGCTTCTCCTTGAAGACGTCCAGCGCGGCTCGGACCCGCTCCTCGGTCTCCGCCTGGAGGCTGATCGCCTCCTCTCCCGACCAGGTGATCTCGGCGCCGGTGCCGCGGAAGTCGAACCGCGTCGAGAGCTCCTTCTCCGACTGGCGGACGGCGTTGTCGACCTCCTGCCGGTCGACCTTGCTCACGATGTCGAACGACGGGTTCGCTGCCATGCTCATGCTCCTGCTGTCCGGCGGTCTGTCCTGGTCCGTCCCGCGCTGACCAGCGTGGGACCTCCTGACGGTACCCGGTTGCGGCAGTGCCGGGGGCAACCGCTATCCTTGCTTCCGCCGCCGCGTTGCGACGCGGTGGTGTGCCCTGGCGGGTTGCCCGAGCGGCCAATGGGAGCGGACTGTAAATCCGTCGCGAAAGCTACAGAGGTTCGAATCCTCTACCCGCCACCAGGTGCAGAAGCGGCCCCTGACCAGCAGAGATGCTGATCGGGGGCCGTTCTCGTTCGTCTGGCCGAGTCCGGCTGGGTCCAGCCGTCTACGACTGGTTGTGGGCAGATGGTGGGCAGGTCGATCTTGCCCGCTGTGAGCTCCTCTGAGGCTGTGAACGCTGGGATCGGGGCCTGTGTCCGGCCCGGCGGAGTCCGCGCGTGTAGCGGTCGGCTGAGGGGTCCGCGGTGAGGTGTCGCCGGCTGCGGGAGAGGGATCGGTGGCAAGCCAGTCCTGGGGTTGGACTGGCGCGGCAGTCGGAAGCCCTGACCGTCGACGAGGTCGACTGGCTCGGCTTCCGTACCGCCTGGCCGTGATTGTGCCGCCGGCCGGATCAACTGACTCGGGGCGGCGGTCCGGCGGCAGTCGGTGGCTCTCCGCCCCGGCGCCGAAGGCGGCCGGGGCGGCTGGCCTCCGCCCCGCGCCGCGCCCCGCGCCGCGCCCCGCGCCGCGCCGCGCGGCGCCTTGACCGAATCGCAGGTCGCCTCGCCGCTCGTCCGCCGGCCCTACGACCTGCGGCACGCGGCGGCCTCGCTCTGGCTGAATGCCGGCGTCCCGCCGACCGAGGTCGCCCGGCGCCTGGGCCACGGCGTCGCCGTCCTGCTCAGGGTCTACGCCAACTGCATCGACGGCGGAGACGACACCATGAACGACAAGATCGGCGACGCGCTCGGATGACGTTGCTGCCGGCCTGTGCGATGTTCGTGGACGTCCTATTGAGCGTTGATGTGGACGAGGTGCGCTAGAAGGAGGGGGTGGATTTGCCCGCGTCGCAAGATTCAACCCCGCCCGAGGTTCGTGTAACGGTTGGTTCGATTCCAGCCAGCGATGGCCGGGTGCCAGAGCTGCGCCTCTGGGGTATCCGTCGGTCAATCGCTTTGGCTGTCGCGACTGCGTTGCTGCTAGTCGTGGGTCTGATTGTTACGGCTCTCGGCTTCGCCGGTTGGCCTGGCCTTGAGCGGGGTGCAACCGTCACCGCGGCGACGCTGTTCGACCTCTTGAAGCTCGTCTTCGCGGTTGTGGCGGGCATCGGCGGTGTTGCCGCATTGGTGGTTGCCTACCGGCGGCAGCGGGTAGCGGAGCACACGAACGCGCTGGCGGAATTCGCGCACCAACTGGCGCATGCTGCTGACCTTCGTGCCGAAGTCACCAAGGCGCTCGCTGAGGCGGCCGACGAACGGGCAAAGATCGAGACTGACCGCAACGGTGTCCGGCTGTTCAACGAACGCTTCGCCAACGCATCCGAGCAACTCGGGTCGGAGAAAGCGGCCGTACGCCTGGCGGGTGTTTACGCCATGGCCGGACTTGCCGATGACTGGCGTGAAGGGCGGCAGACCTGCATCGATGTCTTGTGCGCCTACCTCCGCATGCCCTACACCCCGCCCGCCGAGGCTTCGGACGAAGCGCCGGCGCAGGCCGACGACCAGTTGCCAATGGATGCGGACACGGCCCAGGCCGCTCGCGAGGAGCGGGAGGTGCGTCATACGGTTATGCGCCTCATCGGCAGACACCTACGTCTTGCCGAAGACGATGCCACGTCATGGTGCAGCTACGACTTCGACTTCACGGGCGTGGTCTTCGACGGCGGGAACTTCTCCGAGGCGAAGTTCAGTGGTGGGGAAGTGTCTTTCGTCGGAGCGACGTTCGTTGCCGGGAAGGTGTTCTTCGACGGGGCGAAGTTCAGCGGTGGGGCGGTCTACTTCGACGACGCCAGGTTCAGTGGCGGGCGGGTGTTTTTCGACGAGGCAACGTTCACCGGTGGACCAGTATTCTTCATCCGGGTGGCGTTCAGTGGTGGGTGGGTTTCCTTCAGCGGGGCGACGTTCAGTGAGGGTGCGTCCTTCGTGGGAGCGACGTTCAGCGAAGGGCAGGTGTTCCTCGACGGTGTGACAGTCGACCGGGGAGTCTTCTTCGACGAGGCGACGTTCAGTGGCGGCAGGGTGTTCTCCGCCGGGGCGACCTTCAAGGGGAACACTTCTTTCGTGAGGACAACGTTCAGCGGTGGGGAGGTTTCCTTCGGCTCGGCAACGTTCGAATTCCCGCCCACGTTCGACGGCTGGGCTGGCGAGCACCCTCCGGATGGTCTTCTCCTGCCACGAGCGTGAGTATCTGTGGGCGTGGGCATATGGTGGGCGGCGGGTGGGCCAGCGCCGACCTGGCAGGGAGAAATGCCAGCTCGGAGGCGCTGACTCTGTCAAGATCGCAGACGCCCTGTAAATCCGTCGCGAAAGCTACAGAGGTTCGAATCCTCTACCCGCCACCAGGTGCAGAAACGGCCCCTGACCAGCAGGAATACTGGTCAGGGGCCGTTCGCGTAGGTCCTGCTCGGTCTCACTGGGTGCGGCAGGGTCTAGCTGGTTGTGTCGTATACGTGTCGCAAGCAGAGCCGGACGGTCTGGGTAGCGGCAGCATGGGCGGATGCCGTGGGAGTGGTTGGCGCCGGTTGCTACGGCGTTTGCTGGCGTGGCTGGTGTCGCCGGGACTGTCTATGTCAGTAGGCAGGGTCGGAGTGCTCAAGTTGAGCTGGCCAAGGCTCAGGCGAGTGGAGGGGCGCGTCAGGCGCTGATCGCAGAAAAGCGATCCTTCTACGCCGGGTATTTGCGTGCGGTGGATGAAGCTGTTGATAAGGCTGCCGAGGTTACCCTTCTCGATCGCATGCGCCGTGAAGCTACCAGTAAGGCGGCTGGTAGGGAACTCGAATCTAGGTTGGATAAGGCGCAGCACGAATGTGCTGAGTCCTTCGATCGCATCCGGCGCATGTTGCCGGAGCTGATGATCTTGGGCGGACACTGGATTGGTTCGATGGCGAGCGTGGTCATGATGCTCGCTTTCCAGTTTGCACGTGGTGAGAGTCCTCGTGAGGCTATATTGCCAGCTCAGACCGAGCTGATCGCCCTAATGCACGAGAGCGTTAACCCGGATGGGGAGCTTCTCGAATCTGCGATGGAGGAGCGAGTTAGGCCTTGGTTCAAGGTGCTTGATATGGGTAAGGCGGCCGAGGCTGCTGAGCGGCTTGCCGCCAGTTACCCGGATGGTCATTGGGGTGATAAAGCGGCCTCAATCCGACGCTTGGCGGACTCTTCCTGACCGTAAATGCATTTCGCGTACACCCGCATCAACACGTGTACGCTATGCCCGGCCCACTCGGCCACCTGAGTGGCGGGTACTCCGGCGTTGAGCCAGAGCGAAACGGCCGCATGGCGCAGGTCGTATGGACGTCGAGCCAGGGGCGATCGCTGCTGGGCCGGAGTGAGTACCTTTGCCCGCGCGTCGCGCCAGGCCTTCCCGTAAGTGTTGTTCGGGATTGGCTGGCCAGCAGTCGGCACGTATCGCCCTCCGGGGCCGCGTCGGGTGACGAATAGCTTGCGGTTCGCGCCCGGTGGGTACTCCGTGACGTGACGATCGAGCATGCGCACGAGCGGCGGCGGCACGGGTACGTCTCGGGTCGCTGCCCTTGCTCGGTGCTTGAGTCCTCGGTCCTCGGCGGTGTCCTCTCCGTCGCCCCAGTTCCGACCTACGGCCACCGTCGAGCCGGTCAGGTGCAGCACGCCCCACCCCCCACGCTGGGCGGGCCGCTCGTACTCTTCTTCCCGCAGGTGAAGCACTTCCTCGGGCCGCAGCGCGGCGTAGTACATGCACCCGAAGAACGCTTCCAGCTCGGGCACGCTGCGCCCCACCTCGGCGAGCAGCGCCCGAGCCTGATCGGGGTTAACCACTGCCCGGCGGTCCACCTCATCGGCCGTCTTCGGAGCGGTCCAGCTCACCAGCGACATGGGATGTGCGTCGAGTAGTCGCAGCTCAACTGCGTACTTGAGAGCGCCGGAGAAGACGGCCCGCTTCCGGGCGATGGTGCTGGGCGACGCGGGAGCGCCGTCCATCCGGAGGGCAAGCGTGTCGAGCGCTTTGCGGATCAACGCGGCGTCGGCGAGCGCGGCCAGGTCGACGGTGTTGGCCCTGAGCCAACGCACGGTGGGTGCGAGGTGTTCCGGCGGCTCTCCGAGGTCACGGCGGTTTTGTTGACCTGATAGGCGAATAAGAGGGTGGTCCGTGAATCCCCTATCGATGCTTTCGCTCAAATGTCGTCCGCCAGGATGCTTTCGCGGACTTGGTACGCTCTGGTTGCCTGTCCACGCTAGCGGAGATTTAACGATGCCAGACGAATCGTCAAAGGACGCGCCAGTCAGTGATGAACTGTCCGAGGATGCAGGGGGTGGCGATGAGCTGTCGTCTTCTGGGCGGGGAAGGCCGGGTGCCGAGTTCTCGGCGGAGCGCTTCCAGGACAACTATCGCAGAGTCGCGGAGATTGGCGAAGGTCGCCGCTGGTACGACTTGCCGTACCGAGTTGTAAGTTGGCTCCTTTCCTCGCGGATGCGAAGCGTGATCCGGCCGCAAAAACTTCGGGAGCGCCTGGCTTACCTTTCGACCTACCTAGCAGTCTTCAATGATCATGAGCGGAATAAGAAGTGGGATCTCGATGATCCCCTGCATAATGTGAGAATTCCTCCTCAAGAGCACGTTTACGTGCCCGGCGTCTGGGTGGTTGAACTCTTCCCTCCGAGTCAATTCGCTTCGCTTGAGCAGGCTATTCGGAAGAGCGATTGGGACCGACGTCGGAGGTGGATTAACGACGACCGAGATAACCGGCGGTACCTGGAGCTTTCTCGGTCGGGTAAAGGGTGGTCTTGGTGGCGCCTAGCGGAGATCGCTCAGAAGGGTAGCAAGATTTGGTTCCCAGATGCGACTAGAGAGGACTTGCCAGAAGCTTTCGAGAGTGTGCAGCTAAAAGCCGTCCAAATTGGTGCAGGGTTGACGGCGGTTGTGGCCTTCTTCCGGTTGACTGATACTGCTGCTCATCGTCTCGACCGCGTGTGGCACGAGAAGCATGAGCCGAGGCTCGTGCTCGGCAAGGGCCTGCCGAGGGCTGAGGATCGACAATGGGCGTCGTTCAGGCTCACGCAGAAAGCGCGGCGCGCTTTGCACGATGCCGCCCGTGGATGGATGGCGGAGCGCTGCCCCGGCTACTTTGCGTCCTACAGCGAACCTCAGCCTTTGCTCGATCTGCTCCTGATGAATGAGTCCGACCCGGCCAAGGGGGAGCGTGTAGACCCAGAGCTTGCCGATGCGCTAAGGGCGATTGGCTTTACTGGTGATCTTCTCCACATCACCTCATCAGATCTACCCGGCATCCTTCTCTCGCCCGTCGACGGTCAGCTGTGCCGCACCCTTGAGGGGAAGCGGACATGGGGGCTCTGGGGGAATCGCAAAGTCATAGCCGCAATCCCTGGATACCTAGAGGGGCGCGGTGATGACGTTGATCGTGCGATTGCTCACTTTACTGACGGTCGTATCCGTAGCTTTTCGGTACTCCTTGCCATTTCTGGTTTTCTGGAGATCGCTGAATCGGAGTACGCGAAGCTGCGCGACAGTGCGCGAGCGCGACATCACACTTTCAAGGCGAATCGACTGAACTATCTGCGGCGAAGCCTTCTGACGCTTAGTCTGGACCTCACGAGCGTTGCTCGGGACGTTCAGGATTTCTGGAAGCGCAACTGGCGAGACGCCCATGATATAGAGTTCGTTGTCGACCGGGCTCCTTGGATCAATCAGGAGGATCAGGCGTTGGGGCGTGAACGGGTCGAGCCAATTATTATGAACAACGAGCTTCGCGAACGGCAGCAGAAGTGGTTCGACAAGCTGATTGAGGCCGATCGTGACTATCGCGATCTCTTATCGACGGTTGCGGCGCTCGGTGCGTCGGCTGACACCTACAAAATCAGCCGGGTGGCTCTTTGGGCCGCAATAGCATCTTTGGCTATTGCGGTGGTCACGCTCCTGTTGGCCGAGGTGAAGGATCAGAACGTACTTAGCGCGGTACTTCTATGGTTGGCGCGGGTTCTTGAGGCTCGCTGAGTACCAGCCGTAGCGCGAGGACGTTCGGACCGGCGTACACGGCGTTGTCCGTCCACTCTGTAGCTCCCGCTCCCCAGCCTGTGCGACCGTTGCGCCCCTGCCGAGTGGCTTGAAGCCCTCCACATGTTGCATGTGTGTCGCCGTGTCCTGGTTGACACCCGTTTCTGCTGGTCAGCGGCCTGCTTGTGGCGCACTGTAAATCCGTCGCGAAAGCTGCAGAGGTTCGAATCCTCAACCCGCCACCAGGTGCAGATGCGGGCCCCGGACCAGCAGAGATGCTGATCGGGGGCCGTTGTCGTTGATCCGGTGGGCCCAGCCGCCGGCAGCTAGCTGTGACCGCCGGAGAGTGGGGCGGCTGATCTTGTGGTCTGACTGCTCTGCTGAGGTTGTGAACGGCGGCGATGGTCCTCAGCAGCGGTCACGCGCCGCGCCTCGGCGAGAACGCGTGCATCGATGTCTGTCTCGGTCTCCTCGCCGAACTCCAGCGTGTCGTAGTCGTCGTCGAGCAGGACCAGCTCTTCCGCGAGCGGCGTGCCGTCGTGTCCGATCACCGAGTGGGCCCACCGCGCCAGCTCACGCGGAGTGAGGGCGCCCGCGAGAAGTCTGCTTGCCATTACGCGTACGGCAGCGTCCTCGCCTACCTGGCTGCCCTGGGGGAAGTAGGTCAGGCCGAGTTCGTCGAGGGCTGGTTCGAGCCACTGGATCAGTTCCTGACTGCCGGCGGAGGGCGAGACGCCGGCCAGGATTCGCAGCGACGGGCTGTCGACGCCTGCCACGAGGCAGTCACAGGCGGCCTCGATCACCTCGGCCGCCGTGCACTGGCGGATGCTCCAGAGGGCGGTGGCGTCCTGGAGGCGAGTGAGCGGGTCCTCGACGGGCATCGGCACATGGTCCGCCACCGGAGCCGACCGGTCATCCCGATATCCGCCACCGCCTGCCGTCCGGCGACAACCCTGGCCCGGGGCCTCGACGGCCACCTGGTGCACCCTGAGCTGTTCCGGCGTGAATGAGGGAATCATCCTCTGGCGTTCATGACAGGGGCAGGTATGGTGGTCAATGCCCGCGGGTCCGGTGGCAACCCACCGGACGGATCGGCCAGGTCGAGCCGGCCGGGCGACCCAGGGTTGGTGGTGTGGGGTTTCGCGTGACTTGATCCCCTTCGTGGGTGAAGGTGGGAATCCGCAATGGACGAAGCGGCCGACGTCCCTTCACCCCCATGACCTGGCTGCGTGTCGTGCTCGGCCGGGCCGAACGGCGGAACCTGACAGCTACTCGGGCTGGGCGGGCCCTCTCCGCTTTTCTGCCCCTCAGGCTTGTGGCACGATCGGGAAACCTTCACCATCCCTGTGGCAATCTCCCGACAGGAGCAATCATGTCTGGTCGAACGCTGGGCCGGCTGCTTGGCTCGCTCCTCGTGCTCGCCGCCGTCGCAGGCGCCTTCGGCATCCTCCCCGGTACCGGTGCCGTGCAACTCGCCGACATCGTCTGGACGATGGACACCCCGCGCTGAATCATCGAGTCGCCTGCTAGCCGGCAGGCGACGTCTCGGGTAGGAGGGGCATGGTAGGCCAGGGCCGACCTCGAAGGTCGACGGAACGTGCCTGGCTCGTCACTGCCCCTCTGGCTCTGCTGGCGGTGGTCTTCAGCACGTGCATCGCCCTGGTGGCGGACCACCCGTTCGGCAAGTGGCCGCTCGCCTTCGTGTTCTTCGTCGTCATGGCGGGGATCAGCTTCGCGGTGCTGAACGTCTACGTCCGGCGCCAGTCGGTGGGCGTGACGCTCACCGAGGTGCCACTCATCGTGGCGCTCTACTTCCTGCCCCCGTTGAGTGTCGTACTGATCTACACGCTCTCGGTGCTGATCTGGAGCGCCTCGCACCGCTTCGGTGCGGCGAAGCTCTGGTTCAACGTCGCCAAGGCCGCCGCCGCCACCTCGCTGGCCAGCCTCGTACTCCTGGCGCTGCCGCCGCTGCGCGGTGTCGGACCGGGGACGTGGGGTTCCCTGTTCCTCGCCGTCTGCGTGGTCACGCTGGTCAGCCTCGTGAGCGTGGTCGGTGTGCACGTGCTGCTCCAGGGTTGGCAGGCCGGGCGGGACGCGCTGCGCAGCATGCCGACGGCTCTGCTCACCGCCGCCATCAACGTGGCGATCGGCCTGCTCGTCCTGATCGCCCTGAAGACGACGTGGTGGTCGGCGTTGCTGCTCGCCGCCCTCTTCAGCGGCCTGGTCCTGGTCTACCGCTCCTACTCCCAGTTCTTCCGGCAGCACCGGACGCTGGCCGGGATGTACGAGCTCACCCGTCTTCTCGCCTCCGGCACCGAGCGGTCGCTCGCCGACATCCTGCTCGACCGGGTGCGCGCGCTGATGCAGGCCGAGTACGCGACGCTCTGGCTGCCCGCCCAGGGGCGGCATCCCGAGGTGCTGCTCACCGCCCGGGTGGACACGCCCGGCCTGCTGGACCTGGCGCCCACCCCGGCGAGCCTGCGCCAGCAGGTGCACAAGAAGGGTCGTACCCTCTCGATCGGCCGCTGGCTCGGCGGAGATCCGGCGTTGCGGCAGGCCGCGGGGGAGGAGCGGGTCAAGGACGCCATCGTGGTGCCGCTGCGGTCCGGCCAGGCCGTGATCGGCACGCTGGAGGTGACCAACCGGCTCAGCGACATCGGCCACTTCGCTCCCGGCGACATCCCCGTCTTCGAGACGGTCGCCGCGCACGCCGCGGTGGCGCTGGAGAACTCGCGCCTGGTCGACCGGCTGCGGCACGACGCCGACCACGACGCGCTCACCGGGCTGCCGAACCGGCGGCGTCTCACCTCGTCGGTGGCGGAGGCGGTCAAGATCCGCGCGCCGGGCGAGGTGGTGGCGCTGCTGCTCTTCGACGTGGACCGGTTGCGCCAGGTGAACGAGTCGCTGGGCCACGCCGCCGGCGACAAGGTGCTCATGGAGGTGGCCGAGCGGCTGCGCTCCTGCGCGCCCTCCTCGGCGCTCGTCGGCCGGGCCGGTGGGGACGAGTTCCTGGTGACGCTCCGGCTGGAGAGCACCGAGGCGGCCCTGGAGCTGGCGGCCCAGCTGCGGGAGCAGATCCGCGACGAGATGGTCTTCGACGCGCTCACCCTGGACGTGGACACGGTCGTCGGGGTGGCCGTCCACCCGGACCACGGCAGCGACGCGGTGGCGCTGCTGCAACGCGTCGACCTGGCGGCCACCGCGGCCAAGTCGGTACCGGGCAGCGTGCAGCTCTACAGCCCGGCGCTGGAGTCCCGGTCGCTGCGCCGGCTCGGTCTCGCCGGCGACCTGCAACGGGCGCTGGACGAGGGCGAGCTGGAGGTCTACTTCCAGCCCAAGGTCACGCTGCGGGACCGCCGCCTGGTGGGCGTGGAGTGCCTGGCCCGGTGGGAGCACCCGGCGCACGGCAGCGTCGCCCCGGACGACTTCGTGGCGGTGGCCGAGCACACCGGCCAGCTCGGCCGGCTCACCGAGTTCGTGCTCCGGGAGAGCCTGCGGCGCAGCCGCGACTGGAGCCACGGCGAACAGCCGCTGTCCGTCGCGGTCAACCTCGCCGCGCGTACGCTCACCGACCAGCACTTCCCGGCGCTCGTACGCGATCTGCTGGCCGAGTACGGCGTACCGCCGCAGCGGCTGACGCTGGAGGTCACCGAGGCGGGTGTCCTGGACGGCACCGAACGTCCCATACCGACCCTGCGCAGCCTGCGTGACCTCGGTGTCCGCCTCTCGGTCGACGACTTCGGCACCGGTAACTCGTCGTTGGCGCAGCTGCGCCGGCTGCCGGTGCACGAGGTGAAGGTGGACCGGTCGTTCGTGCAGGGCATGGCCACCGATCCGGGCGACCTGGCGATCGTCAACGCGGTGGTGACGCTGTCCCAGCAGTTCGGCTTGGCGGTGGTCGCCGAGGGCGTGGAGAGCGAGCTGACGCTGGAGCTGCTCCAGGACATCGGCTGCGAGATCGGCCAGGGCTTCCTGTTCAGCCGCCCTCTGCCGTACGAGCGGCTGGAGGCCTGGTTCGGCGCCCAGGTCGACCCGGAGACGGTGGTCGCGGGGGAGCTGCCGCGCCTGCGAGTGGTGCCCTGACCAGGGCGGACATGCACCTGGGGGATCCGATTTCACCTGCGCGACGCGGTCGTGTACTGTTTCCTCTGCGCGACACCCCCCGGGGTGATCGAGCAGGCCCCCTTAGCTCAGTCGGCAGAGCGTCTCCATGGTAAGGAGAAGGTCTACGGTTCGATTCCGTAAGGGGGCTCAGAGGGTCCGGCTGGACCCGCCACGGCGGTGTAGCTCAGATGGCAGAGCAAGCGGCTCATAATCGCTGTGTCGCCGGTTCAAGTCCGGCCACCGCTACTCTCGTCCTCCGGGCCCAGCCCGGTGGCCGGTGGGACGGGCGCCACAGGCGCCCACTTTGCATGTCCGCGTCGTCAGCGCGTAGGCTGACGCGCTGTAGTTGTTCCGTGAGCGAGGAAGGCACTCCGCCGTGGCGAAGGCGACCGATGTTCGGCCGAAGATCACTTTGGCGTGTGTGGAGTGCAAGGAGCGCAACTACATCACGCGCAAGAACCGCCGTAACGACCCGGACCGCATCGAGCTGAAGAAGTTCTGCCCCCGGGACGGCAAGCACACCGTCCACCGCGAGACCCGCTGATCGCGGCCGGCGCAGCCGGCTCGCAGCAGCTTTCTCGAACGCCGATTCGCCCTGACGGGTGGCCTCCGGGTCGCCCGACCGGGCGGATCGGCGTTCGTGTTTTCCGTGTAGGTTCGGCGGCATGTCCCTGGACCCGTCCTTCGTCGGCCGGACGTACCCGCCGACCGCCCCCTATCAGGTGGGCCGAGAAAAGATCCGCGAGTTCGCCGCCGCAGTCGGCGCGACCGACCCGGCCCACCACGATCCGGAGGCGGCCCGGTCGCTCGGCCACGCCGACGTGGTGGCGCCGCCGACGTTCCCGGTGGTCGTCACCATGGCGGCGAGCCGGCAGATCGTCGAGGACCCGGCGCTCGGCGTCGACTACAGCCGTGTGGTGCACGGCGACCAGCGGTTCGCGTACACCCGGCCGGTGGTGGCCGGGGACGAGCTGGTGTGCGTGAGCACCATCGAGGAGGTCACCAGCCGGGGCGGGCACGGCTTCCTGACCACCCGCACGGACGTGAGCACGGTGGACGGTGAGCCGGTGGTCGCCGTCTGGTCCAAGATCGTCGTACGCGGGGAGGCCTGAGGACATGGAGCTGCCCACCCAGACGTACCGGGTGACCCGCGCGGACCTGGTCCGCTACGCGGGCGCCTCGGGCGACTTCAACCCGATCCACTGGAGCGACCGCACCGCCACCGGCGTCGGGCTGCCGGGCGTCATCGCCCACGGCATGTTCACCATGGCCCTGGTCGGCCGGGCGGTGGCCGGCTGGGCCGGCGCGCCGGACGCGGTGGTCGACTTCGGCGTCCGGTTCACCCGCCCGGTGGTCGTCCCGGACACCGACGAGGGCACCGAGATCGAGGTGTCAGCGGTCGTCAAGGAGGTCACCGAAGAGGGCCTGACCAGGCTCGACATCACCGCCACCTGTCAGGGTGAGAAGGTGCTGTCGCAGGCTCGGGCGCTGATCCGCACGACGCGCTGAGGGTCCGCCCGACGCGCGAGGGGCAGACCGGTTGGGAAAGTCGCACGACTACCCGTACACTGGTCCGCCGTGGGGCAAGTGACCCCCGCTCGGCACAACGTGTCCGGGCGGAGGTGAGTTGCCGCACAGGGGTGTAGCTCAATTGGCAGAGCAGCGGTCTCCAAAACCGCAGGCTGCAGGTTCAAGTCCTGTCACCCCTGCGCCTCAGGCCTGACCGTTCCGTGGGTCGCGCCGCCCTCACCGGTGGCGTCCGGCCCGTGGTGGTGGCACCGGTGGGGTGGTTCCGAGGCGTTCGGGCCCTCCCGGCCGGTCCGCCGGCCGCGGCCCGTCGCGGGACGGTTGGTCCGGCCGGCGTGACCAACACGCCGCGCACGCCGCCCGGCGTGCGACCCCATATCCCGCACGGAGGGCGAAGTGGCCGAGAGCAAGCGCCGCGGCGAGGACGACGGCGACGAGCGTCTGAACGACGACGCGACCGTCGACGACGTGGCCGACGACGACGCCACCGACGCGGACGAGCCGGTCTCCCGGGGTGGCACCGCGACCCGTAAGCGGGCGCAGGCCGAGCCGGCCGAGGGCCGGAAGACCCGCAAGGACACCGAGCGGATCGGGCTGTTCGCCCGCATCGCGCGGTTCTTCCGCGAGGTCGTGGCCGAGCTGCGTAAGGTCATCTGGCCGACCCGCAAGGAGTTGCTGACCTACACGGCCGTGGTGGTCACCTTCGTCGCGGTGATGCTGGCGATCGTGGCCGGCCTGGACTACGGCTTCGCCAAGGCGGTGCTGTGGGTCTTCGGCGAGTCCAGCTGACCTGCGGACAGCGATACTGACGGAAGTGAGCGAGCGTGCCTGAGTACGACGAGACCGCCGGAACCCCGGACGAGCAGTCCACGGTGGCGACGGCGGCCAACAACGAGTCGGTCGAGGCCGCCAGCGAGCCGGAGTTCCCGACCACCGAGCCGGCCCCGGACGAGGACTTCGACCCGGTCGCCGAGCTGCGCCAGAAGCTGCGCTACGCGCCCGGCGACTGGTACGTGGTGCACTCGTACGCCGGCTACGAGAACAAGGTCAAGACCAACCTCGAGACCCGGATCACCTCCCTCGACATGGAGGACTTCATCTACCAGGTCGAGGTGCCGACCCGGGAAGAGGTCGAGGTCAAGAACGGCAAGCGGTCGCAGGTCCAGGCGAAGGTCTTCCCGGGCTACATCCTGGTCCGGATGGAGCTGACCGCCGAGTCCTACTCCTGCGTCCGGAACACCCCGGGGGTCACCGGCTTCGTCGGCGCGACCGACCGGGCCGACCGGCCGGCGCCGCTCAGCCTCGACGAGGTGCTCAAGTGGCTGGCACCGGCGGTCGAGACCGAGCAGAAGAAGGCCAAGCCCGAGGTCAAGGTCCTCGACTTCGAGGTCGGCGACTCGGTCACCGTCACCGACGGCGCGTTCGCGTCGCTGCCGGCGACGATCAGCGAGATCAACGCCGATCAGCAGAAGCTCAAGGTGCTGGTGTCGATCTTCGGCCGGGAGACCCCGGTCGAGCTGAACTTCAACCAGGTCGCCAAGATCTGACGTACGTCGGCACCGGCGGCCCGCCCCTTCCGGGGTGGCCGCCGGTGCGCCGTTTCGCCATCCGCCGACCTCGGCGCGGAGGGTGGCCGACGGCTGCGCTACCCTAGAACGTCGGCTGTCCGCACCGTGCTGACCGTGCGCGCCCGCGGACCGGCGAGAATCCCAGTTCCAAGCCCCAGGAAGAGACATGCCTCCGAAGAAGAAGCTCGTCAAGACGTTCACGCTTCAGCTGCCGGCGGGCCAGGCCACCCCGGCGCCGCCGGTCGGCCCCGCGCTCGGCCAGCACGGCGTGAACATCATGGAGTTCTGCAAGTCCTACAACGCGCAGACCGAGTCCCAGCGGGGCGACATCGTCCCCGCCGAGATCAGCGTCTACGAGGACCGCACGTTCACCTTCGTGCTGAAGACCCCGCCCGCCGCCCGGCTGCTGATCAAGGCCGCCGGCGTGCCGAAGGGCTCGGGCGTCCCGCACAAGGAGAAGGTCGGCTCGGTCACCCGCGCCCAGCTGCGTGAGATCGCCGAGAAGAAGATGGCGGACCTCAACGCCAACGACATCGACCAGGCCGAGAAGATCATCGCCGGCACCGCCCGGTCGATGGGCCTGACCGTCGCCGACTGACCTCGGTACCCGCTCCACCCGATCTGTTCGTGGGAGGGCCGCGAGTGACGCGCGCCCGCCAGAGACCACAGGAGTCACCAGAAATGCAGCGCAGCAAGAGCTACCGCAAGGCCGCGGACGTCATCGACCGGTCGAAGCTCTACACCCCGGTCGAGGCCGTCAAGCTGGCCAAGGAGACCACCAACGTCAAGTTCGACGCCACGGTCGAGGTCGCGATGCGCCTCGGCGTCGACCCCCGCAAGGCGGACCAGATGGTCCGCGGCACGGTCAACCTGCCGCACGGCACCGGTAAGACCGCCCGCGTGATCGTCTTCGCCGCCGGCGCGAAGGCCGAGGAGGCCGTCGCCGCGGGTGCGGACGAGGTGGGCACCGACGAGCTGGTCGCCCGTATCCAGGGCGGTTGGCTGGACTTCGACGCGGCGATCGCCACGCCCGACCAGATGGCCAAGATCGGCCGGATCGCGCGGATCCTGGGCCCGCGCGGTCTGATGCCGAACCCGAAGACCGGCACCGTGACCATGGACGTCACCAAGGCCGTCTCGGACATCAAGGGCGGTAAGATCACCTTCCGGGTGGACAAGCACTCCAACCTGCACCTGATCATCGGCAAGGCCTCCTTCTCGGAGAACCAGCTGGTGGACAACTACGCCGCGGTGCTGGACGAGGTGCTGCGGGCCAAGCCGTCCGCGGCCAAGGGCACGTACCTCAAGAAGGTCACCCTCACCACCACCATGGGCCCGGGCGTCCCGGTCGACCCGAAGGTCGTGAAGAACTTCCAGGAGGGCTCGGCCGAGGGCTGAGCACGCGTACTCCCGAACGGGGCCCCGCCACCACGTCGTGGCGGGGCCCCGTTCGTTCGTCCGGTGTGGCACGCTCGGGCGCATGCGGCTCGACGGCGTCTGGCTCCGCTACCACAGGCAGGGCCCGTGGGTGCTGCGACAGGTCGATGTCGCGATCGGTCCCGGTGAGGTCGCGGTCGTGCTCGGCCGCAACGGCGCCGGCAAGTCCACTCTGCTCCAGCTCGCCGCCGGGGTGCTGCGCCCGAGCCGGGGCCGGGTGGCCGACCGGCCGCCGGTCGTCGGCTGGGTGCCGGAGCGTTTCCCCGCCGACCAGCCGTTCACCGTCGGGGCCTACCTGTCCGCCATGGGCCGCGTCGCCGGCCTGCCCGGCCCCGCCGCCGACCGGGCGGTGCGCCACTGGGCGGAGCGGCTGGGCCTGACCCGCTTCCACGACGTCCGCCTGCCGCGGCTGTCCAAGGGCACCGCGCAGAAGGTCGGCCTGGCGCAGGCGCTGCTGCGCCCGCCCGGCCTGCTGGTGCTCGACGAGCCGTGGGAGGGGCTGGACGCCACCGCCCGCGAGTCGGTCCCCGAGATCATCGGCGAGGTGCTGGCCGACGGCGGCACGGTGTTGGTCAGCGACCACCGGGGCGAGACGGTCCGGCTCCCCGGCGCCCGGCACCTGTCGGTCACCGACGGCACGGTGACCGAGGAGGCGTCGTCGGGCGGCGCGGCCGTCGCCGTGGTCGAGCTGGCGGTGCCGGCCGCCGGGCTGGCCGCCGCCGTCGCCCGCCTGCGCGCCGACGGCCACCAGATCCTTCGGGTACGCGAACACGCCGTCCCGCCCCCGGCCACGCACCCGGTGCCGGCCTCCGCCGGCCCGTCGGGCACCGGCGGGTCGGGCGGCGCGTCCGCCGCTGGTTCCCCGGACCGGGCCGACGCCGGGGCCGGGGACTCCGGCCGACCCGGGCCGGCGCCGGAGGTGGCCCGGTGATCGCGCTGGTCCGCCTGCGGCTGACCGGCTTCCTGCGTACCGGACGGGCGCTGGCACCGGTGCTGGCCGGCCTGCTCGTCCTCGGCGTCCTCTACGGCGGTGGCCGGGCCCGGCCGGCGGAGGCCTACGGCGTCTCCGCCGTGGTGCTGTTCCCGGTGCTGGCCTGGCAGACCAAGATCCTGCTTGACGTGGAACCGGACGTGCAGCGCCGGATGGCCCGGGTGGTGGTCGGGCCGGGCCGGGAACGGGCGGCCGGGCTGCTCGCGGCGCTGGTGGCCGGGCTCGCCGTGGTGCTCGTCGCGCTGGCGCTGCCGTGGCCGCTCGGCGGGGTCACCGCGACAGTCGGGCCGGGGGATCGGCCGGTGCTGGTGGGGGTGGCGCTCGGGCTCTGGGCCCACCTGCTGGCCCTGCCCGCGGCGGTGGCGCTGGGCGCACTGGCGAGCCGGGCCGTGACCCGCAGCGCCGGCTACGGGGTGGCGGTGCTGGTGACCGGCGCGGTCGGGGTCGTGGTGCTCGGGCTCTCCGGCTCGGTCGCGCCGTGGGTGGTCCCGCCGGTCATGGCGACCGCGCGGGCGCTCACCGGGCCGGTCGCGGCCGGGGCCGGTCTGCTGCTCACCGGCTGGGCGGTGGCCTGGACGGCGGTGGCGCTGACCGGCTACGCCTGGGCGCGGCGCAGCCGGGCGTGAACCCGGGTGACCGGGAGCACAACCGGCGATTTGGTGCTGCGGCGCACGTCGCGTAACCTGGTGCGGTAGTTCCACCCAGAGACCGCTGGTCACCGTGCTCCGGCACGGTCGAAGGTCCCGCGACGACGGGCGACCCGCGCAGGGCGGTAAGCGAAACTCGGTGTCACGCATGGTCCGCCGACTGTGCCAGTGTCCCGGCCCTCGCCCCGTGCGCCCTGCGCCGGGGCTTTTTCGTTGTCGTGATGCCTCCGCCGCCGTCGTCGAGCCTCGGCTCGCCGCCGGCGTACCAGCTCCGAGTAACGAGAGAGGAGGGACATGGCGGACAAGCCGATCCGGGCCGACAAGGCCACGGCCGTCGCCGAGCTGACCGAGAGCTTCCGCAACGCGGGAGCGACCGTGCTGACCGAGTACCGCGGGCTCACGGTTTCGCAGCTCACCCAGCTGCGGCGCTCGCTCGGCAAGGAGACCAGCTACACGGTCGCGAAGAACACGCTGGCGAAGCGTGCCGCGACCGATGCGGGCATCTCCGGCCTCGACGAGCTGTTCTCCGGTCCTACCGCGCTGACTTTCGTTTCGGGCGACGTCGTCGAGGCGGCGAAGGGGCTTCGCGACTTCGCGAAGGCCAACCCGAAGCTCGTCATCAAGGGCGGTGTCTTCGAGGGCAAGGCCATTTCCGCGGCCGAGGTCACGAAGCTCGCCGACCTGGAGTCCCGCGAGGTGCTGCTGGCCAAGCTGGCCGGCGCGATGAAGGGCAACCTGAGCAAGGCCGCGGCCCTGTTCCAGGCGCCGCTCTCCAAGGCCGCCCGCGCGGCGGCCGCCCTGGCGGACAAGAAGCGCGAGCAGGAGGGCGCCGAGGCGGCCTGAGGCCCTCCCGGCGCACCACGTTCTTAGTTTTCATTGCGAGAAAGGACGCCAGACATGGCGAAGCTCAGCACCGACGAGCTGCTCGACGCGTTCAAGGAGATGACGCTGATCGAGCTCTCTGAGTTCGTGAAGCAGTTCGAGGAGACCTTCGAGGTCACCGCCGCCGCTCCGGTCGCCGTCGCCGGCCCGGCCGGCCCGGGTGCCCCGGCCGCCGAGGCCGAGCCGGAGAAGGACGAGTTCGACGTCGTCCTCGACGCCGACGGTGGCAAGAAGATCCAGGTCATCAAGGTCGTGCGTGAGCTGACCGGCCTGGGCCTCAAGGAGGCCAAGGACCTGGTCGAGGCCGCGCCGAAGGCCGTCCTGGAGAAGGTCAACAAGGAGACCGCCGAGAAGGCCAAGGCCAAGCTCGAGGGTGAGGGCGCCAAGGTCACCATGAAGTGACCTTGCTCCACCTGACGCGCGTCCGGCTCACGTGAGCCGGGGCACACCGCGTCGCGGCGGGCGGCGATCCGGGGGACCGGGTCGCCGCCCGCCGTGTTGGTGCCACCCGCCGGCGGACGGCGTGAGCAGGGCGTACAGCGTCCTCTCATCGGCCGGTCAGCGACGTCTGTCGGTAGCCCGTCGGTGGGAAAGACACCCCGAGCGGTAACCGGGCCTTGACGCGGCACGGGCCTGCCAGGCACGCTGAACATCAGCAAGACCTTCCGCGCTTGCAACGGCCGCCTCTCGGGTAAAGGCAACGGCAGCACCACCGCCGCGGCACCCGAGCGGACCGGCAGGAGCGTCGCGTTCCGAGCGGCCCGGTCGACCCGGTTTTCCGAGGTCCCAGGGCTTGTTCCGCGACGACCTGCGGGGTGGGCTGGACAGCGGTTAGCCTCTCGGCTACACTGCTAGTTTGCGCTGCCTTCCGACTTGACCCCTGCTCGGAAATGTCCGATTGTGGATATTTCTGGTGGGGTCATTGGAGTGCACGCGTACCAGCCGTTCTGCAGCACCGGTCCTCGGAAGGACGCATCTTGGCAGCTTCCCGCCCTGCGAAGACCAGTCGTACGTCGAGCGCATTCGCGCCCCGCCGAGTTTCTTTCGGTCGGATCACCGAACACCTCGAGGTCCCCAACCTCCTCGCCATTCAGAACGAGTCCTTCGACTGGCTCGTCGGCAACGAGGCTTGGCAGGGCCGGTCGGCGGACGACCCGCACGCACGCTCGGGTCTCGCGGAGATCCTCGACGAGATCAGTCCCATTGAGGACTTCTCCGGCACCATGTCGCTCTCCTTCTCGGCTCCGCGCTTCGACGAGGTCAAGGCCTCGATCGAGGAGTGCAAGGAGAAGGACCTGACCTACTGCGCGCCGCTGTTCGTGACCGCGGAGTTCACCAACAACACCACTGGCGAGATCAAGAGCCAGACGGTGTTCATGGGTGACTTCCCGATGATGACGCCGAAGGGCACCTTCATCATCAACGGCACCGAGCGCGTCGTGGTCAGCCAGCTCGTCCGCTCGCCGGGCGTGTACTTCGACAAGCAGCCGGACAAGACCTCCGACCGCGACCTCTCCAGCGTCAAGGTCATCCCGAGCCGGGGTGCCTGGCTGGAGTTCGACATCGACAAGCGCGACACGGTCGGCGTTCGCATCGACCGCAAGCGCCGCCAGGCCGTCACCGTCCTGCTCAAGGCCATCGGGTGGTCCGCCGAGCGCATCCGTGAGAAGTTCGGCTGGTCCGAGCTCATGATGACCACGCTCGAGAAGGACCACATCGCCGGCCAGGACGAGGCCCTGCTCGACATCTACCGGAAGCTCCGCCCTGGCGAGCCGCCGACCCGTGAGAACGCCCAGACCCTGCTCGACAACCTCTTCTTCAACCCGAAGCGGTACGACGTCGCCAAGGTCGGGCGCTACAAGTTCAACAAGAAGCTCGAGCTGGACGTGCCGATCACCACCGGCACGCTCACCGAGGACGACATCGTCGCGACCGTGGAGTACCTCTGCCGGCTGCACGCCGGTGAGGAGGGCTACGAGGCCGACGACATCGACCACTTCGGCAACCGTCGCCTGCGTACCGTGGGCGAGCTGATCCAGAACCAGGTCCGGGTGGGTCTCTCCCGGATGGAGCGGGTCGTCCGCGAGCGGATGACCACCCAGGACGTCGAGGCGATCACGCCGCAGACCCTGATCAACATCCGCCCGGTGGTGGCGGCGATCAAGGAGTTCTTCGGTACGTCGCAGCTGTCCCAGTTCATGGACCAGACCAACCCGCTGGCGGGTCTGACCCACCGGCGCCGGCTGAGCGCGCTCGGCCCGGGTGGTCTGTCCCGCGAGCGGGCCGGCTTCGAGGTCCGGGACGTGCACCCGTCCCACTACGGCCGGATGTGCCCGATCGAGACGCCGGAAGGCCCGAACATCGGCCTGATCGGCGCGCTGTCCACGTTCGCCCGGGTCAACCCGTTCGGCTTCATCGAGACGCCGTACCGGAAGGTCATCGACGGCCGGGTCACCGACCAGATCGACTACCTGACCGCGGACGAGGAGGACCGGTTCGTCAAGGCGCAGGCCAACGCCCCGCTGAAGTCGGACGGCACCTTCGCCGAGGACCGCGTCCTGGTCCGCCGTAAGGGCGGCGAGACCGAGGACGTCGCGCCGGGCGCGGTGGACTACATGGACGTGTCTCCGCGGCAGATGACCTCGGTCGCCACCGCGATGATCCCGTTCCTGGAGCACGACGACGCGAACCGCGCGCTCATGGGCGCGAACATGCAGCGTCAGGCGGTGCCGCTGGTCAAGGCCGAGGCCCCGCTGGTCGGTACGGGCATGGAGTACCGCGCTGCGGTGGACGCCGGCGACGTGGTCGTCGCCGAGGTCGGCGGTGTGGTCGAGGACCTCTGCGCGGACTACATCACGGTCCACCAGGACGACGGTCACCGCCGGACGTACCTGCTGCACAAGTTCCGCCGCTCCAACGCCGGCTCCTGCGTCAACCAGAAGCCGGTCGTCTTCGAGGGCGACCGCGTCGAGGCCGGCCAGGTCATCGCCGACGGTCCGTGTACCGACGAGGGCGAGATGGCGCTCGGACGCAACCTGCTGGTGGCGTTCATGTGCTGGGAGGGCCACAACTACGAGGACGCGATCATCCTGTCGCAGCGCCTCGTGCAGCAGGACGTGCTCACCTCGATCCACATCGAGGAGCACGAGGTCGACGCCCGGGACACCAAGCTGGGCCCGGAGGAGATCACCCGCGACATCCCGAACGTCAGCGAGGAGATGCTCGCCGACCTCGACGAGCGCGGCATCATCCGGATCGGCGCCGAGGTCGTCCCCGGCGACATCCTGGTCGGGAAGGTCACGCCGAAGGGCGAGACCGAGCTGACCCCCGAGGAGCGGCTGCTCCGCGCGATCTTCGGTGAGAAGGCGCGCGAGGTCCGTGACACCTCGCTGAAGGTGCCGCACGGCGAGACCGGCACGGTCATCGGTGTGCGTACCTTCTCCCGCGAGGACGGCGACGAGCTGCCCCCGGGCGTCAACGAGCTGGTGCGGGTCTACGTGGCCCAGAAGCGCAAGATCCAGGACGGTGACAAGCTCGCGGGCCGCCACGGCAACAAGGGCGTCATCTCCAAGATCCTGCCGATCGAGGACATGCCGTTCCTGGAGGACGGCACCCCGGTCGACATCGTGCTGAACCCGCTCGGTGTGCCGTCCCGGATGAACATCGGCCAGGTCCTGGAGACCCACCTCGGGTGGGTGGCCAAGACCGGCTGGAGCGTGGACGGCGACGACGAGGAGTGGAAGCGTCAGCTCCGCTCGATCGAGGCGCACGAGTCCGAGCCGGACACCAACGTGGCCACTCCGGTCTTCGACGGTGCCCGCGAGGAGGAGATCTCCGGTCTGCTGGCGTCGACCCTGCCCAACCGGGACGGCAAGCAGCTGATCGGCCGCACGGGTAAGGCGCAGCTGTTCGACGGTCGCTCCGGCGAGCCGCTGCCGGACCCGATCGCGGTCGGCTACGTCTACATCCTGAAGCTCAACCACCTGGTCGACGACAAGATCCACGCCCGGTCGACCGGCCCGTACTCGATGATCACGCAGCAGCCGCTGGGTGGTAAGGCGCAGTTCGGTGGCCAGCGCTTCGGTGAGATGGAGTGCTGGGCCATGCAGGCGTACGGCGCCGCCTACGCCCTGCAGGAGCTGCTGACCATCAAGTCCGACGACGTCCTGGGCCGGGTCAAGGTCTACGAGGCGATCGTCAAGGGCGAGAACATCCCCGAGCCGGGCATCCCGGAGTCGTTCAAGGTGCTGCTCAAGGAGCTGCAGTCGCTGTGCCTCAACGTCGAGGTGCTCTCCAGCGACGGTGTGGCCCTGGAGATGCGCGAGACCGACGACGAGGTGTTCCGGGCGGCGGAGGAGCTGGGCATCGACCTGTCCCGGCGCGAGCCGAGCTCGGTCGAAGAGGTCTGAGGTGGTGATCCGGGGCAGGGTCACCCTGCCCCGGATCCCACTCGTTAGCTAGCAGTACAGACGACGACATAGGGGACATAGTGCTCGACGTCAACTTCTTCGACGAGCTGCGCATCGGCCTCGCCACCGCTGACGACATCCGTCAGTGGTCCCACGGCGAGGTCAAGAAGCCCGAGACCATCAACTACCGCACCCTCAAGCCGGAGAAGGACGGGCTCTTCTGCGAGAAGATCTTCGGTCCGCAGCGGGACTGGGAGTGCTACTGCGGTAAGTACAAGCGGGTCCGCTTCAAGGGCATCATCTGCGAGCGCTGCGGCGTCGAGGTGACCCGCTCCAAGGTTCGCCGGGAGCGGATGGGTCACATCGAGCTGGCCGCTCCGGTGACCCACATCTGGTACTTCAAGGGCGTGCCGAGCCGGCTGGGCTACCTGCTGGACCTCGCCCCGAAGGATCTCGAAAAGATCATCTACTTCGCCTCGTACGTCGTGACGAGCGTGGACGCCGAAGCGCGTCACCGCGACCTCTCGACCATCGAGAACGAGATCCTGGCCGAGAAGCGGCAGGCCGAGAACAGCCGCGACTCGGAGATCGAGAAGCGGGCCGCCAAGCTGGAGGCCGACCTGGCCGAGCTGGAGGCCGAGGGCGCGAAGGCGGACGTCCGGCGCAAGGTCAAGGAGGGCGGAGAGCGCGAGATGCGCCAGATCCGCGACCGGGCCCAGCGCGAGATCGACCGCCTCGACGAGGTCCTCGACACCTTCCGCAAGCTGGAGCCGAAGCAGCTGGTCACCGACGAGCTGCTCTACCGCGAGCTGCGCGACCGCTTCGGTGAGTACTTCACCGGCAGCATGGGCGCCGAGGCGATCAAGGCCCTGGTCCAGAACATGGACCTGGAGGCCGAGGCGGAGAACCTCCGCGAGACCATCCGCTCCGGCAAGGGTCAGCGGAAGATCCGGGCGCTCAAGCGGCTCAAGGTCGTCGCGGCGTTCCAGAACACCCGCAACTCGCCGCTCGGCATGGTGCTGGACTGCGTCCCGGTCATCCCGCCGGACCTGCGCCCGATGGTGCAGCTCGACGGTGGCCGCTTCGCGACCTCGGACCTGAACGACCTGTACCGGCGTGTGATCAACCGGAACAACCGCCTCAAGCGGCTGATCGACCTCGGCGCGCCCGAGATCATCGTCAACAACGAGAAGCGGATGCTCCAGGAGGCCGTCGACGCGCTGTTCGACAACGGCCGTCGCGGTCGTCCGGTCACCGGCCCGGGTAACCGGCCGCTGAAGTCGCTGTCCGACATGCTCAAGGGCAAGCAGGGCCGGTTCCGTCAGAACCTGCTCGGCAAGCGCGTCGACTACTCCGGCCGTTCGGTCATCGTGGTCGGCCCGAAGCTCAAGCTGCACCAGTGCGGCCTGCCCAAGCAGATGGCGCTGGAGCTGTTCAAGCCGTTCGTGATGAAGCGGCTGGTCGACCTCAACCACGCGCAGAACATCAAGTCCGCCAAGCGGATGGTCGAGCGGCAGCGGCCGGTCGTGTGGGACGTGCTGGAAGAGGTCATCGGCGAGCACCCGGTTCTGCTGAACCGCGCGCCGACCCTGCACCGTCTGGGCATCCAGGCCTTCGAGCCGCAGCTGGTCGAGGGCAAGGCCATCCAGATCCACCCGCTGGTCTGCACCGCGTTCAACGCCGACTTCGACGGTGACCAGATGGCGGTCCACGTGCCGCTGTCCGCCGAGGCCCAGGCCGAGGCGCGGATCCTGATGCTGTCGTCGAACAACATCCTCAAGCCGGCCGACGGCAAGCCGGTCACCATGCCGACCCAGGACATGGTCATCGGTCTGTACCACCTCACCCACCTCACTCCGGGGGGCAAGGGCGAGGGCCGGGCGTTCAGCTCGGACGCCGAGGCGCGGATGGCGTACGACAACGGTGAGCTGCACCTGCAGGCACCGGTCCGGATCCGGCTGCGCGACGTCGTCGGTGTGGACAACGGCGCCGGCGCCGAGCCCTGGACCCCCGCCGAGGGGTGGACCGAGGGCGAGCCGGTGACGGTGGAGACCACGCTGGGCCGGGTCCTGTTCAACGAGACGCTGCCCCCGGGCTACCGCTTCGTGAACTACGAGATCCGCAAGGGCCAGCTCTCCGCGATCGTCAACGACCTCGCCGAGCGCTTCCCGAAGGTGGCCCTGGCGGCCACCCTGGACGGGCTCAAGGAGGCCGGTTTCCACTGGGCCACCTGGTCCGGCGTCACCATCGGCATGGAGGACGTCATCGCTCCGCCGCGCAAGCGGGAGATCCTGGAGCGGTACGAGAAGGAAGCCGACCGGATCGACAAGCAGTACCAGCGTGGTCTGATGACCGCCGAGGAGCGCCGCGGCGAGCTCATCGAGATCTGGACCAAGGCGACCAACGAGGTCGCCAAGGAGATGGACACCGCGCTGCCGCAGGAGAACCCGCTGTGGAAGATGATCAACTCGGGTGCCCGCGGTAACCTGCTCCAGCTCCGGCAGATCGCGGCGATCCGTGGTCTGGTGGCCAACCCGAAGGGCGAGATCATCCCGCGGCCGATCAAGGCCTCGTACCGGGAGGGTCTGTCCGTGCTGGAGTACTTCATCTCCACGCACGGTGCCCGTAAGGGTCTCGCGGACACCGCCCTGCGTACCGCCGACTCGGGTTACCTGACCCGGCGTCTGGTGGACGTCTCGCAGGACGTCATCATCCGCGAGGAGGACTGCGGCACCGACCGTGCCATCCCGATGCAGATCGGGGAGCGGATCGACGGCAAGCTGGTCGTGCACGAGCACGCCGAGACCAGCGTGCACGCCCGGACGCTCGCCGACGACATCAAGGGTCCGGACGGCACCGTGGTGGCCCACCGTGGCCAGGACATCAACTCGATCCTGGTGGACGCGATCGTCGCCGCCGGGACCGAGACGGTGCGGGTGCGCAGCGTGCTCACCTGCGAGTCGAAGCTGGGCGTCTGCGGTGCGTGCTACGGCCGTTCGCTGCCGACCGGCAAGACCGTGGACGTCGGCGAGGCGGTCGGCATCATCGCCGCCCAGTCGATCGGTGAGCCGGGTACGCAGCTGACGATGCGTACCTTCCACACCGGTGGTGTCGCGGGTGAGGACATCACCCAGGGTCTGCCCCGTGTCCAGGAGATCTTCGAGGCCCGGGTGCCGAAGGGTAAGGCGCCCATCGCCGACACCCCCGGTCGCATCCGGATCGAGGACGGCGAGCGGTCCCGCAAGATCGTGGTCATCCCGGACGACGGCAGCGACGAGATCGTCTACGACAAGATCTCGAAGCGGGTCCGGCTCCGGGCGCACGACGGCGACCACGTCGAGGTCGGCGAGAAGCTCACCGAGGGCACCATCGACCCGCACGAGCTGCTGCGCATCCTCGGCCCGCGCGCGGTCCAGGTCCACCTGACCCAGGAGGTCCAGGAGGTCTACCGCTCGCAGGGTGTGCTCATCCACGACAAGCACATCGAGATCATCATCCGCCAGATGCTCAAGCGGGTGACGGTCATCGACTCCGGCTCGACCGAGTTCCTGCCGGGTGTGCTCGTCGACCGGGCGCTGTTCGAGTCGGAGAACCGCCGGCTCGTCGGCGAGGGTGGCGAGCCCGCCGCCGGTCGCCCGGTGCTGATGGGTATCACCAAGGCCTCGCTGGCCACTGACTCCTGGCTGTCGGCGGCCTCCTTCCAGGAGACCACCCGGGTGCTGACGGACGCGGCGATCCACGCCCGCAGCGACTCGCTGATCGGCCTCAAGGAGAACGTGATCATCGGTAAGCTCATCCCGGCCGGTACGGGCATCAGCAAGTACCGCAACGTCCGGGTCGAGCCGACCGAGGAGGCGAAGGCCAAGGTCTACTCGATGACCGGCTACCCGGAGACCGACTACGGCTTCGGGCCGGCCAGCGGCCAGGCGGTTCCGCTGGACGACTTCGACTTCGGGTCGTACCGCTAAGCAGTAGGAACGACGAGGCCCCCGGCATCCGCCGGGGGCCTCGTCGCGTCCGGAGTGCCGGGACCGGGTCCTTCCGTCGGGATGGACGGCCGGGTCGGGGCATGATGGAGGGCATGACGACCGTGCCCGGGCAGGCGCCCGTCGTGCCGCAGGCGTACCGCCATCCGCACGATCCGGAGCCGGTCCGCTCCACCAAGGCCCGCGCCGTCTTCGCGCTCGGGCTGATCGGCGCGCTCACCGGTCTGTTCCTCGGCGGCGCGGTGCCGGCCACGATCGCGCTCATGCTGGCCCGGCAGGCGCGCCGGGAGGCGTACGCCTCGGGTGGTTATCTCACCGGCGCGGACTGGCTGCGGCGCGGCGAGCAGATGGCGCGGACCGGGCTGGTGCTGACCGCCGCCGCCGTGGTCGCGGCGGTGGTGATCGGTGTGGTCCGTGCCGCGGACGCCTCGTTCGGCCACGACTTCGCGCCGAACTTCGACTGACCCGGTGGGGGAGCGGGCCCGCGCCCGCCCACCCGGGGGTGATCGGCGACGGTAGCCTGGCCGGTGTCCGTCGCGCGGCGGGCGCGTGTGGACAGGAGGACCCCGTGACGGAACCGGCTCCGCCGGGAGGCGACCCGACCCGCCCCGGGCCGTACCCGCCGGGTCCCGCGTCCGCGCCGGCGCACCAGGCGGGGCCGTACGTGTCGTACCCGGGGAATCCGCCGGCGCACGGCGGCGGGTGGCCGGTGCCGGCGAGCGCGCCCGGCCACGGCGGCTGGGGTCCGCACGCCGGCCCGGCGTTCCCGCCGCCGCCGGCCGAGGCGCCGCGGCCGCCGAAGCGGGTCGACGCGGTGCCGGGTACGCCGTTCGGTGTGGTCCACCTCGACGTGCCGCCGGTGACCTCGGGCCTGGCCATCGGGTCGCTCGTCGCCGGCATCGCCGCGATCCTGGTGTCGCTGCTGGTGTTGTGCGTGGGTCTCGCCGGCCGGAACGTCGGCGGAGCCTGGGCGGCCGGCGCGTTCACCGTGCTGGGCGCGCTGATCGGTGCCGGCGCGGTGGTGGCCGGGCTGCTCGCCCGGCGGCAGATCCGGCGGCCGGCGCCGCCGCCCGCGGTCCGGTTCACCGGCGGCCGCCTGGCCGTCGCGGGCATCTCCTGCGGCGCGGTGGGGGTGCTGTTCGGCCTGATCGGGCTCGCTCTGGCCCTGGTGGTGCAGATCACCTGAGCCCCTCGCCGCGACGCCTGCGGCCGGTGACCTGGGTTGAGCGGTATGTCCGGGTGTCCGAAGGCCGGGCGGTGTCGGGGCCGCCGGGTCGCGCGGCGGACGAGCCGGTACACTTGTCACCGTAGGTGCCCATCGTTGGCGCATCGGCGACCCGGAGACGGGCGGCGGACCGCGGAGCGGTCCTTCCCGACCCATCCGTTTTGACCGGCGCGGCTGTGGTAGGTACTCTTTCCCCTTGTGCCCGGGCCCGCCCGGGCAATGCGTGCGTGCGCTGGAACCGGTCAGCCGGTGATCGCGCGGTCGCACCACCAAGACCAGAACATCCGGTACGACGCGTCAGCGGCCGGCATCGGAACCGTGACTCGGGCGACACGCCCGACCGCGGGTGCTGGGGTGCCGTCAGGCGGCCCTGGTTGGAATGTAAGAGAGCCGCCCATCCGGACGGCTGGAGCAGACGGCGCGGTCGCCTCGCAGCGGCCGAAGGGAGCGGAGAAACCCGGTGCCCACCATTCAGCAGTTGGTCCGAAAGGGCCGTCAGGCCAAGACGACCAAGACCAAGACCCCGGCGCTCAAGGGGTCTCCCCAGCGGCGCGGCGTGTGCACCCGCGTGTACACCACCACCCCGAAGAAGCCGAACTCGGCGCTGCGCAAGGTCGCTCGTGTCAAGCTCAGCAGCCAGATCGAGGTGACCGCCTACATCCCGGGCGTCGGCCACAACCTCCAGGAGCACTCGATCGTGCTCGTGCGCGGCGGTCGTGTGAAGGACCTCCCCGGCGTGCGGTACAAGATCGTGCGCGGTTCGCTGGACACCCAGGGTGTCCGCAACCGCAAGCAGGCTCGCAGCCGCTACGGCGCGAAGAAGGAGAAGAGCTGACATGCCGCGTAAGGGACCCGCTCCGCGGAAGCCGCTGGTCGCTGACCCGGTGTACAACTCGCCCCTGGTCACCCAGCTGGTGAACAAGATCCTGCTGCGCGGCAAGCGTCAGCTCGCCGAGCGCATCGTGTACGCCGCCCTGGAGGGCTGCCGCGAGAAGTCCGGCACCGACCCCGTCGTCACGCTCAAGCGCGCGATGGACAACGTCAAGCCGACCCTCGAGGTGCGCAGCCGCCGTGTCGGTGGCGCCACCTACCAGGTTCCGGTCGAGGTCCGGCCGTCCCGTGCGACCACGCTCGGTCTGCGCTGGCTGGTGACCTACTCCCGGGCCCGGCGTGAGAAGACCATGGTCGAGCGGCTGATGAACGAGCTGCTGGACGCGAGCAACGGCCTCGGCGCCGCCGTCAAGCGGCGTGAGGACACGCACAAGATGGCCGAGTCCAACAAGGCCTTCGCGCACTACCGCTGGTAACACCTGAGGTTCCGGCGCCCACCGGCGCCGGAACCGCCACCAGTTGTGTCGAGACGACGATAAGTAGGGATTGAAGTGGCCGCCGCAGACGCGCTCGCCAACGTACGCAACATCGGCATCATGGCCCACATCGATGCCGGTAAGACCACTACCACCGAGCGAATCCTGTTCTACACCGGCATCACGTACAAGATCGGTGAGGTCCACGAGGGCGCCGCCGTCATGGACTGGATGGAGCAGGAGCAGGAGCGCGGTATCACCATCACTTCCGCCGCCACCAAGTGCGAGTGGAAGGGCCACACGATCCAGATCATCGACACGCCCGGCCACGTCGACTTCACGGTCGAGGTCGAGCGGTCGCTGCGTGTTCTGGACGGTGCGGTCGCGGTCTACGACGGCGTGGCCGGCGTGGAGCCCCAGACGGAGAACGTCTGGCGGCAGGCGGACAAGTACAACGTCCCCCGGATGTGCTTCGTCAACAAGCTCGACCGGACCGGCGCCGACTTCTTCCGCTGCGTGCAGATGATGATCGACCGGCTCAACGCCACCCCGCTGGTCCTCCAGATCCCGATCGGTGCCGAGTCCGACTTCATCGGCGTGGTCGACCTGGTCGAGATGCGTGCGCTGACCTGGCGCGGCGAGACCCAGAAGGGTGAGGACTACGCGGTCGAGGAGATCCCGGCCGACCTCGCCGACTCGGCCGCCGAGTGGCGCGAGAAGCTGATGGAGACCCTCGCCGACGTCGACGACTCGGTGATGGAGAAGTACCTCGAGGGCGAGGAGATCTCGGTCGACGAGATCAAGGCCGCCATCCGCCGGTCCACCATCGCCGGCAAGGCCAACCCGGTCCTCACCGGTACCGCCTTCAAGAACAAGGGCATCCAGCCGATGCTGGACGCGGTCGTCGCGTACCTGCCCTCGCCGCTGGACATCCCGGCGATCGAGGGTACGGCCACCGACGGCGAGACCCCGCTGCAGCGGAAGCCCTCGGTCTCCGAGCCGTTCTCCGGCCTGGCCTTCAAGATCCAGACCGACAAGCACCTCGGCAAGCTGACGTACGTCCGGATCTACTCCGGCACGCTCGAGTCCGGTTCTCAGGTGATCAACTCCACCAAGGACCGCAAGGAGCGGATCGGCAAGATCTACCAGATGCACGCCAACAAGCGGGAGGAGCGCAGCTCCGCCCAGGCCGGCGACATCATCGCGGTGCAGGGTCTGAAGCAGACCACCACCGGTGACACGCTGTGCGACCCGGCGAACCCGGTCATCCTGGAGTCGATGACCTTCCCGGAGCCGGTCATCGAGGTGGCCATCGAGCCGAAGACCAAGGCCGACCAGGAGAAGCTCAGCACCGCCATCCAGCGGCTGGCCGAGGAGGACCCGACCTTCCGCGTCAAGCTGGACGACCAGACCGGTCAGACGGTCATCTCCGGCATGGGCGAGCTGCACCTGGACATCCTGGTCGACCGGATGCGCCGCGAGTTCAACGTCGAGGCGAACATCGGTAAGCCGCAGGTGGCGTACCGCGAGACCATCCGCCGCAAGGTGGAGAAGGTCGAGTACACCCACAAGAAGCAGACCGGTGGTTCCGGCCAGTACGCCCGCGTGATCATCAGCGTGGAGCCGCTGCCGCTGGGCAACGACGCCCCGACGTACGAGTTCGCCAACGCCGTGACCGGTGGCCGCATCCCCCGGGAGTTCATCCCCTCGGTGGACGCGGGCGCGCAGGACGCCATGCAGTACGGCATCCTCGCCGGCTTCCCCCTGGTGGGCGTCAAGCTCACCCTGGTGGACGGCCAGTACCACGAGGTCGACTCGTCGGAAATGGCGTTCAAGATCGCCGGCTCGATGGCGATGAAGGAGGCGGCCCGCAAGGCCGACCCCGCTCTCCTCGAGCCGATGATGGCCGTTGAGGTCACCACTCCTGAGGAGAACATGGGTGACGTCATCGGCGACCTCAACTCCCGGCGTGGCATCATCCAGGCGATGGAGGAGCGCAGCGGCGCTCGCGTCGTCCGGGCCCTGGTGCCGCTGTCGGAGATGTTCGGCTACGTCGGCGACCTGCGGTCGAAGACCCAGGGCCGGGCTAGCTACAGCATGCAGTTCGACTCCTACGCCGAGGTTCCGAACTCGGTGGCCAAGGAGATCATCGCCAAGGCGACGGGTGAGTGACACTCACCCTCGGCTGATCCGATGACGCGAGGGCGGTCGCGGGAGGGTTCTCCCGCCCGCGGCCACCTCGATCGGGTTGCGTGAGACCGGGCCTGTAGGCTTCATCGCCGCAGAACCCACAAAAGCTCTCCGGCCTTCCGGCCGGAAAGGCTGTCGACAGAGTCCTAAGCGCCGCACGGCGCGCCGGGCGAACGAACCAAGAAAGTCCACAGGAGGACACCAGTGGCGAAGGCGAAGTTCGAGCGGACTAAGCCGCACGTCAACATCGGCACCATTGGTCACATCGACCACGGTAAGACGACGCTGACGGCGGCCATCACCAAGGTCCTGCACGACCAGTACCCGGACCTGAACCCGTACACGCCGTTCGACGAGATCGACAAGGCGCCGGAGGAGAAGGCCCGCGGCATCACGATCTCCATCGCGCACGTCGAGTACCAGACCGAGGCGCGTCACTACGCGCACGTCGACTGCCCCGGTCACGCCGACTACATCAAGAACATGATCACCGGTGCCGCGCAGATGGACGGCGCGATCCTGGTGGTGGCGGCGACCGACGGCCCGATGCCGCAGACCCGCGAGCACGTGCTGCTGGCCCGTCAGGTCGGTGTGCCGTACATCGTCGTGGCGCTCAACAAGAGCGACATGGTCGACGACGAGGAGCTCCTGGAGCTCGTCGAGCTCGAGGTCCGTGAGCTGCTCTCCTCGCAGGAGTACCCGGGTGACGACCTGCCGGTCGTCCGGGTCTCGGCGCTGAAGGCCCTGGAGGGCGACCCGGAGTGGACCGGGAAGCTCCTGGACCTGATGAACGCCGTGGACACCGCGATCCCGCAGCCGGAGCGCGAGACCGAGAAGCCGTTCCTCATGCCCATCGAGGACGTCTTCACCATCACCGGTCGCGGCACCGTGGTCACCGGTCGCGCCGAGCGCGGCATCCTCAAGCCGAACGAGGAGGTGGAGATCGTCGGCATCCGTGAGAAGTCGATGAAGACCACCTGCACCGGCATCGAGATGTTCCGCAAGCTGCTCGACGAGGCCCGCGCGGGTGAGAACGTCGGTCTGCTGCTGCGCGGCATCAAGCGCGAGGACGTCGAGCGCGGCATGGTCGTCATCAAGCCGGGCACCACCACCCCGCACACGGAGTTCGAGGCGACGGTCTACATCCTCTCCAAGGAGGAGGGCGGCCGGCACACCCCGTTCTTCCAGAACTACCGCCCGCAGTTCTACTTCCGGACCACGGACGTCACCGGCGTCGTCACGCTGCCCGAGGGCACCGAGATGGTCATGCCGGGCGACAACACCTCCATGACGGTGAAGCTGATCCAGCCCATCGCCATGGAGGAGAACCTGAAGTTCGCGATCCGCGAGGGTGGTCGTACGGTCGGCGCGGGTCGCGTCACCAAGATCATTAAGTGAGCTGGGTAACCCCGATTAGCGTTGCCGCCGGTCGTGCGGCATACTAGTCAGGTTGCGTAACGACAGTCGGTCACCTGCGTCCGGTTGACGCTGGACCTCCGGGAGTCAGACTGTCTCGCGTAGGGTGGTTGGCCGCCATCGGCGGTCAACCACCCTCGCGCGGCGTCCAGGTCGCGGTCCCCGCGATCGGCGCCATGACCCACCGCGTGGTCAGAGAATCGCTCCGGAGTCCCGGGGCGGAGCCTGGCCCACGGGCGCGACACGCCCGACCGCGGGGGTCGGCGGAAGTGGGCCTGTGCCAGCCGGTGCAGGCGCCCGCAACACAGCGGCATCGAGAGAAGGAACAGAAGCCACCATGGCGGGACAGAAGATCCGCATCCGGCTCAAGGCCTATGACCACGAGGTCGTCGACTCCTCGGCTCGGAAGATCGTCGAGACGGTGACGCGTACCGGGGCGCAGGTCGCTGGCCCGGTGCCGCTGCCCACGGAGATCAACCGTTTCTGCGTCATCCGCTCGCCGCACAAGTACAAGGACTCGCGCGAGCACTTCGAGATGCGTACGCACAAGCGTCTGATCGACATCATCGACCCGACCCCGAAGACGGTCGACTCGCTCATGCGCCTCGACCTGCCGGCTGGCGTCGACATCGAGATCAAGCTGTAGGGACCGGACAAATGGACAGGCAAGTCAAGGGGATCCTGGGCGCCAAGCTCGGCATGACCCAGGTCTGGGACAACAACAAGGTTGTGCCCGTGACCGTGGTTCAGGCCGGCCCGTGCGTCGTGAGCCAGGTTCGTAGCGCCGACAAGGACGGCTACTCCGCGGTCCAGCTGGCGTACGGGGTCATCGACCCGCGCAAGGTCAAGAAGCCGGTAGCCGGCCACTACGCCAAGGCGGACGTCGCGCCGCGCCGGCACATCGTCGAGCTGCGCACCTCCGACGCCGCGGACTACGCGCCGGGCCAGGAGGTCACGGTCGAGGAGTTCCCGGCCGGCGTCGTGATCGACGTGACCGGCAAGACCAAGGGCAAGGGCTACGCCGGCCCGATGAAGCGGCACGGCTTCCACGGTCTGCGTGCCAGCCACGGTGTCGAGCGCAAGCACCGCTCGCCCGGCTCGATCGGCGCCTGCGCGACCCCGGGTCGCGTCTTCAAGGGCACCCGGATGGCGGGCCGGATGGGTGGCGTGCGCTACACCGTCCAGAACCTGACCGTCCAGGCGGTCGACACCGAGAACAACCTCCTGCTCGTCCGCGGCGCCATCCCGGGCCCGAAGGGCGCGCTGGTCCTGGTCCGCACTGCGGCCAAGGCGAAGGTGAAGAAGGGCGGTGCGGCCAAGTGACCACCGTTGACGTGATCAACGTCGAAGGCGCCAAGAGCGGCTCCGTGGAGCTGCCGGCCGACATCTTCGACGCGCAGGCCAACATCGCCCTGATGCACCAGGTCGTGGTGGCCCAGCTCGCGGCGGCCCGCCAGGGTACGCACAAGACGAAGACCCGCGGCGAGGTCTCCGGTGGAGGCAAGAAGCCGTACAAGCAGAAGGGCACCGGTCGTGCCCGCCAGGGCTCGACCCGCGCGCCGCAGTTCGCCGGCGGTGGCGTGGTCCACGGCCCGGTGCCGCGCGACTACAGCCAGCGCACCCCGAAGAAGATGAAGGCCGCCGCCCTGCGTGGCGCCCTCTCCGACCGGGCCCGCGCCGGCCAGGTGCACGTCGTCGAGGCGTTCGTCTCGGGTGAGAAGCCGTCCACCAAGGCGGCCCTGGCCACGCTGACCAAGCTGACCCAGGCCCGTCGGGTCCTGGTCGTGCTGAGCAGCACCGACGAGCTGAACTGGGTGTCGCTGCGGAACCTGCGCAACACGCAGGACAGCCGGGTGCACCTGATCGAGGCCGGCCAGCTCAACACCTACGACGTGCTGGTGGCCGACGACGTGGTCTTCACCAAGGAGGCCCTGGACGAGTTCCTGGGCGTTCCCGCCGAGACCACCGAGGAGGATGGCAAGTGAGCACGATCGCCGATCCGCGTGACGTCATCGTCGCGCCGGTCGTCTCGGAGAAGAGCTACAGCGAGCTGAACCGCAACTGGTACACCTTCCTGGTGCACCCGGACGCCAACAAGACCGAGATCAAGATCGCTATCCAGCAGATCTTCAACGTCCGCGTCCTGACGGTCAACACGCTCAACCGCGAGGGCAAGCGCAAGCGGACCCGTACCGGGTTCGGCAAGCGCAAGGACACCAAGCGCGCGATGGTGAAGCTGGCTGACGGTGACCGTATCGAGGCCTTCGGCGGCCCGGTCAGCTGAGGGGTGTAGACAATGGCTATCCGTAAGTACAAGCCGACGACGCCGGGCCGGCGTGGCTCGAGCGTTGCCGACTTCGCCGAGATCACCCGGTCGACGCCCGAGAAGTCGCTGCTGGCTCCGCTGCCGAAGAAGGGCGGACGCAACGCCCACGGCCGGATCACCACGCGGCACCACGGTGGCGGCCACAAGCGCCAGTACCGTCTGATCGACTTCAAGCGGGTCGACAAGGACGGCGTGCCGGCGAAGGTCGCCCACATCGAGTACGACCCGAACCGCACCGCGCGCATCGCGCTGCTGCACTACGCCGACGGCGAGAAGCGCTACATCATCGCGCCGAAGGACCTGAAGCAGGGCGACCGCGTCGAGTCCGGTCCGGGCGCCGACATCAAGCCGGGCAACAACCTGCCGCTGCGCAACATCCCGGTCGGTACCACCATCCACAACGTGGAGCTGCGTCCGGGCGGCGGCGCCAAGCTGGCCCGCTCGGCCGGCGTCGGCATCCAGCTGCTCGGCCGTGAGGGCGCGTACGCGACCCTGCGTATGCCGTCCGGTGAGATCCGGCGTGTGGACGTGCGCTGCCGCGCCAGCATCGGCGAGATCGGCAACGCCGACCAGTCGAACATCAACTGGGGTAAGGCCGGCCGTATGCGGTGGAAGGGCAAGCGCCCGACCGTCCGTGGTGTCGCGATGAACCCGGTCGACCACCCGCACGGTGGTGGTGAGGGTAAGACCTCCGGTGGTCGCCACCCGGTCAACCCGCAGGGTAAGCCCGAGGGCCGCACCCGTCGTAAGGGCCAGCCGAGCGACCGGCTGATCGTCCGCCGCCGCTACGCCACGCGTAAGCGCGGCTGAGGGAGATAAGACATGCCTCGCAGCCTGAAGAAGGGCCCGTTCGTCGACGACCACCTGCTCAAGAAGGTGGAGACGCAGAACGACAAGGGCTCGAAGAACGTCATCAAGACCTGGTCGCGGCGCTCGACGATCATCCCGGAGATGCTGGGTCACACGATCGCCGTGCACGACGGACGCAAGCACGTCCCGGTTTTCGTGACCGAGGCCATGGTCGGGCACAAGCTCGGCGAGTTCGCGCTGACCCGCACGTTCAAGGGTCACGAGAAGGACGACCGGAAGAGCCGCCGGCGCTGACGCCGCGGGCATACGGATAGAGGAACAAGGGGTTACAGCGATGCCAGGAAAGGGCGACGCTCCGGTGCTTCCGGGCGCGCGGGCGGTTGCGCGGCACGTGCGCATCTCGCCGATGAAGGCGCGCCGGGTGGTCAACCTCGTCCGCGGCCTGCCCGCGAAGGAGGCGCTCACGGTGCTGCAGTTCGCGCCGCAGGCTGCGAGCGAGCAGGTGTACAAGGTGCTCGCGAGCGCGATCGCCAACGCGGAGAACAACGAGCGGCTGGACCCCGACGCGCTGCTCGTCAGTGAGGCGTTCGTCGACGAGGGCCCGACCATGAAGCGGTTCCGGCCGCGGGCGCAGGGCCGGGCGTACCGGATCCGCAAGCGCACCTGCCACATCACCGTGGCGGTCGAGGCGGTTGCGGCGGCCACGCCGAAGAAGTCGGCGAAGAAGGCCGCTCCGGCCAAGCCGGCCGCTGAGGAGCAGAGCACGACGGAGGGTGCCGAGTAATGGGTCAGAAGGTTCACCCGACCGGGTTCCGGCTCGGCATCTCGACCGACTGGAAGTCCCGCTGGTTCGCGGACAAGCTCTACAAGGACTACATCGGCGAGGATGTCAAGATCCGCCGGATGATGTCCAAGGGCCTCGAGCGCGCCGGCATCTCCAAGGTCGACATCGAGCGCACCCGTGACCGGGTCCGCGTCGACATCCACACCGCCCGGCCGGGCATCGTCATCGGCCGTAAGGGTGCGGAGGCCGACCGGATCCGCGGCGAGCTGGAGAAGCTCACCGGCAAGCAGGTCCAGCTGAACATCATCGAGGTGAAGAACCCCGAGTCGGACGCGCAGCTGGTCGCCCAGGGCGTCGCCGAGCAGCTGTCCAGCCGGGTCAGCTTCCGTCGGGCCATGCGCAAGGCGATGCAGTCCGCGATGAAGAACCCCGCCTGCAAGGGCATCCGGGTTCAGGTCTCGGGCCGTCTGGGCGGCGCCGAGATGAGCCGGACCGAGTTCTACCGCGAGGGCCGGGTTCCGCTGCACACGCTGCGGGCCAACATCGAGTACGGCTTCTTCGAGGCCCGTACCACCTTCGGCCGGATCGGCGTGAAGGTCTGGATCTACAAGGGCGACGCCGTCCCGGGCCGCGAGGCCCCGGCCGAGGCCGCCCCGTCGCGCGGCCCGCGCCGCGACCGTGGCGACCGGCCGGACCGGCCGCGCCGTGGCCGCTCGGGCTCGTCCGGTACGACCGCCGGTGGCACCGAGGCCGGCCGGGCTGCCGCGACCACCATCGCGCAGCAGGCGGAGACGCCGGCCGGTGAGCCGGTCGACAGCAGCGCTGTCGCCGCAGCCGCGACCCAGCCGGCAGAAACGCAGCAGGAGGGCTGACAGATGCTGATGCCGCGCAAGCCCCCGAAGGGCTTCCGCAAGCCGCACCACCCGGACCGCAGTGGCGCGTCCAAGGGTGGTAACCGGGTGGTGTTCGGCGAGTTCGGGATCCAGGCTCTCGAGCCGGCGTACGTGACCAACCGCCAGATCGAGTCGGCGCGTATCGCGATGACCCGCCACATCAAGCGTGGCGGCAAGGTCTGGATCACGATCTTCCCGGACCAGGCCCTCACCAAGAAGCCGGCCGAGACCCGGATGGGTTCCGGTAAGGGTTCGCCCGAGTGGTGGGTCGCCAACGTGAAGCCGGGGCGGGTTCTCTTCGAGATGTCCTTCCCCAACGAGCAGATCGCGCGAGAGGCGATGCGTCGCGCGATCCACAAGCTCCCGATGAAGTGCCGCATTGTTACGCGCGAAGTGGGTGAATCCTGATGGCAGCGGGCGTCAAGCCCTCCGAGCTGCGTGAGCTCTCCGAGGAGGAGCTGGTCACGAAGTTGCGCGAGGCGAAGGCGGAGCTGTTCAACCTCCGCGTGCAGGCCGCAACCGGGCAGCTGGACAACAACCGGCGGCTGCAGGTCATCCGTCGGGAGATCGCCCGGATCTACACGATCATGCGTGAGCGTGAGCTGGGTCTCTCGGCCGCGCCGACTGAGGTGACTGCATCATGAGTGAGAACACCACCGCCCCCGCGCGGTCCCGCCGCAAGGTCCGCGAGGGCCTCGTGGTCAGCGACAAGATGGACAAGACCGTCGTGGTCGAGGTCGAGGACCGCGTCAAGCACGCGCTGTACGGCAAGATCATGCGCCGTACGAGCAAGCTGAAGGTGCACGACGAGCAGAACTCGGCCGGCATCGGCGACCGGGTCCTGATCATGGAGACCCGGCCGCTGTCCGCCACCAAGCGCTGGCGGCTCGTGGAGATCCTCGAGAAGGCCAAGTAGCGAAGGCTCGAGCTCGGCCGGGTCTCGGTCGGGCGCAGGTTCCGCCAGGCTCCGGCCGCCCCGAGCGGCCGGAGAACCGGCAGACATAGGAGATAGACGTGATTCAGCAGGAGTCGCGACTGCGCGTCGCCGACAACACGGGTGCCCGGGAGATCCTGTGCATCCGGGTGCTCGGCGGCTCCGGTCGGCGCTACGCGAGCATCGGCGACGTCATCGTGGCGACCGTCAAGGACGCGATCCCCGGTGCCGGTGTGAAGAAGGGCGACGTCGTCAAGGCCGTCGTCGTTCGGACCGCCAAGGAGAAGCGGCGGCCGGACGGGTCGTACATCCGCTTCGACGAGAACGCCGCCGTCATCATCAAGGACGGTGGGGACCCGCGCGGTACCCGTATCTTCGGCCCGGTGGGCCGGGAGCTGCGGGACAAGCGGTTCATGAAGATCATCTCTCTCGCGCCGGAGGTGTTGTGACCGTGAAGGTCAAGAAGGGCGACACGGTCGTCGTCATCGCCGGCAAGGACAAGGGTGCCAAGGGCAAGGTCATCGCGGCCTACCCGCGGCAGGACAAGGTCCTGGTCGAGGGCGTGAACCGGGTCAAGAAGCACACCCGTATCAGCACCACCCAGCGTGGCGCCAAGACCGGTGGCATCGTCACCCAGGAGGCCCCGATCCACGTCTCGAACGTGATGGTCCTGGACTCCGACGGCAAGCCGACCCGCGTCGGCTACCGGATCGACGACAACGGCCAGAAGGTCCGCATCGCGCGTAGCACCGGTAAGGACCTCTGATGACCACGGCTACCGAAACCAAGACCCTGCCGCGCCTCAAGGAGCGGTACCGCAACGAGGTGGTGGCCGAGCTGCAGAAGCAGTTCGAGTTCGCCAACCCGATGCAGGTGCCGCGGCTGGTCAAGATCGTCGTCAACATGGGTGTCGGCGAGGCCGCTCGCGACGCCAAGCTGATCGACGGGGCCGTCCGCGACCTGGCCACCATCACCGGCCAGAAGCCGCAGGTCCGGCGGGCCACCAAGTCCATCGCGCAGTTCAAGCTCCGCGAGGGCATGCCGATCGGCGCGAAGGTCACCCTTCGCGGCGACCGGATGTGGGAGTTCCTGGACCGGCTGCTCTCGATCGCGCTGCCGCGTATCCGTGACTTCCGCGGCCTGGACGGGCGCAAGCTCGACGGGCACGGCAACTACACGTTCGGCCTGACCGAGCAGTCGGTGTTCCACGAGATCGATCAGGACAAGATCGATCGCCAGCGGGGCATGGACATCACGGTGGTCACGACCGCCACGACCGACGACGAGGGCCGGGCGCTGCTCAAGCTCCTGGGCTTCCCGTTCAAGGAGAACTGAGATGGCCAAGAAGGCGCTGATCCTCAAGGCGGCCGCGAAGCCGAAGTTCTCGGTTCGCGCGTACACCCGCTGCCAGCGGTGCGGGCGTCCGAAGGCGGTCTACCGCAAGTTCGGTCTCTGCCGGGTGTGCATCCGGGAGATGGCCCACCGCGGTGAGCTGCCCGGCGTGTCCAAGGCTTCCTGGTAATAGCCCGGCGCGCTCCGGCGCGTCAGCTGAACTGTCTCTTCGCCGTAGGCCCCGGGCCTGGCCCGGGGAACCCCGGCGAGAAAGGTTGACGAGTTTTCATGACGATGACCGACCCGATCGCAGACATGCTCACGCGTCTGCGTAACGCCAACCAGGCGTACCACGACCGGGTGACGATGCCCTACTCGAAGATCAAGGCGAACATCGCCGAGGTCCTCAAGGCCGAGGGTTACATCGCCACCTGGTCGGTCGAGGAGCCCGAGGAGGGCGCCGTCGGCAAGCGACTGGTCGTCGAGCTGAAGTACGGCCAGAACCGCGAGCGGAGCCTGGCCGGCATCAAGCGCGTGTCCAAGCCCGGTCTCCGGGTGTACGCCAAGTCGGACGGGCTCCCGCGGGTGCTCGGCGGGCTGGGCGTGGCGATCATTTCGACGTCCCAGGGGCTGCTCACCGACCGGCAGGCCCGCAAGCGGAGCGTTGGCGGGGAAGTCCTCGCCTTCGTCTGGTAACGGGAGACAGGTAGAAATGTCGCGTATTGGACGTAAGTCGATCCCGGTGCCTGCCGGCGTCGACATCACGATCGACGGCCGGACCGTCAAGGTCAAGGGCCCCAAGGGCGAACTGAGCCACGTGCTGGCCGAGCCGATCACGGCGGAGCGGGGCGAGGACGGCGAGCTGCACGTCAACCGGCCCAACGACGAGCGCAAGGCCAAGGAGCTGCACGGCCTGAGCCGTACGCTGGTGGCCAACATGATCGTCGGTGTCACCGAGGGCTACCGCAAGAGCCTGGAGATCGCCGGCACCGGTTACCGCGTGACCGCCAAGGGCAAGGACCTGGAGTTCGCGCTCGGGTTCTCGCACCCGGTCCTGGTGCAGGCGCCGGACGGCATCACCTTCACGGTCGAGAAGCCGACGCTGTTCCACGTGGCCGGCATCGACAAGCAGCAGGTCGGCGAGGTCGCCGCCAACATCCGGAAGATCCGTCCGCCGGAGCCCTACAAGGGCAAGGGCGTGAAGTACCAGGGCGAGGTCATCCGCCGCAAGGCTGGAAAGGCAGGTAAGAAGTGAGCGCCACGCTGCTCAAGCGCCGCCGCGGCGTCGCCGCCAAGCGTGCCGTCGGGCGTGCGCGTCGGCACTTCCGGGTCCGCAAGAACGTCAGCGGCACCGCCGAGCGTCCCCGCCTCGTCGTCACCCGCTCCCTGCGGCACATGGTGGCCCAGGTCGTGGACGACACCAAGGGTCACACCCTGGCGTCGGCCTCGACCATGGACGCCTCGCTGCGCGGCGCCGAGGGCGACAAGAGCGCCCTGGCCGGCAAGGTCGGCGCCCTGCTCGCCGAGCGTGCCAAGGCCGCCGGCGTCTCGAAGGTCGTCTTCGACCGCGGTGGCAACCGGTACGCGGGGCGTGTCGCCGCGCTTGCCGACGCCGCCCGCGAAGCCGGGCTCGAGTTCTAGAAACCCCGTCACGAGAGAGAAGGAAGGCTGCTGATGCCAGGTCAACAGCGCCGTGGCGGCGGGTCCGGTGGCAACGAGGGTGGTCGCCGCGACAACCGCCGTGAGGGCGGCCGCGGAAACGCGCCCGTCGAGAAGACCCCGCACCTCGAGCGGGTCGTCGCGATCAACCGCGTCGCCAAGGTCGTGAAGGGTGGTCGTCGCTTCAGCTTCACCGCCCTGGTGATCGTGGGCGACGGCGACGGCACCGTCGGTGTGGGCTACGGAAAGGCCAAGGAGGTGCCCGCGGCGATCGCCAAGGGTGTCGAGGAGGCCAAGAAGCACTTCTTCAAGGTGCCGCGGATCGGTCAGTCGATCCCGCACCCGGTCACGGGCGAGGACGCTGCCGGTGTGGTGCTGCTCAAGCCGGCTTCCGCCGGTACGGGCGTCATCGCCGGTGGTCCGGTGCGTGCCGTGCTGGAGTGCGCGGGCATCCACGACGTGCTCTCCAAGAGCCTCGGCTCGTCCAACCCGATCAACATCGTGCACGCCACGGTGGCGGCCCTGAAGGGGCTCGAGTCCCCGGAGCAGGTCGCGGCCCGTCGTGGTCTGCCGGTCGAGGACGTCGCGCCGGCCGCCATGCTGGCGTCGCGGGCGGGGGTGGCGTCCTGATGGCACGCCTGAAGGTCACCCAGGTCCGGTCCGAGATCGGGACCAAGAAGAACCAGCGTGACTCGCTGCGTTCCCTCGGTCTCAAGCGGATCAACGACGTGGTGGTCAAGGAGGACCGGCCGGAGATCCGCGGCATGATCTTCACGGTCAACCACCTCGTGAAGGTCGAGGAGGTCGAGTAATGACGATCAAGGTGCACCACCTGCGTCCGGCTCCGGGTGCCAAGACCGACAAGACCCGTGTGGGTCGCGGTGAGGGCTCGAAGGGCAAGACCGCCGGTCGCGGTACCAAGGGTTCGAAGGCCCGGAAGAACATCTCGCCGGCGTTCGAGGGTGGGCAGATGCCCATCCACATGCGCCTGCCGAAGATGAAGGGCTTCAAGAACAAGTTCAAGGTCGTGTTCCAGGTGGTCAACCTGGACCGCCTGGCCGAGCTGTTCCCGAACGGCGGCCAGATCGGCCCGGTCGAGCTGGTCGAGGCCGGCGCGGTCCGCAAGGGTCACCCGGTCAAGGTGCTCGGCACCGGCGACCTCGGTGGCGTGTCTCTCCAGGTCTCGGCGCACGCGTTCAGCGCGTCGGCCAAGGAGAAGATCACCGCCGCCGGTGGCTCGGTCACCGAGCTGTAAGGCGATGTCCACGGCGCCCGCTCAGTTGTTCGCAACTGGGCGGGCGCCATGGTCTACCGGCCACGTGTGCGCCGGGTAACATCGGATTCGTTTTATGTAGCCGGGCACATCTGCCCGGACCGGGATCGGACTGTTAGAGTCCGTTCCCAGCCATGGATACCGGGCATGCCGCCCGGCACCACCCCGCCCCGCCAGGATTCGTCACCGGCGGCCCGCGTCGCGCAGGAGGAAGAAGTTGCTGTCCGCCTTTCTCAGTGCGTTCCGTACGCCTGACCTGCGCAAGAAGCTGCTGTTCACAGTAGGCATCATCGCGGTCTACCGGTTGGGCGCCACGCTGCCCAGCCCGGGCGTCTCGTACGGCAACGTGCAGAAGTGCCTCGACACGATCCAGGGTGGCAGCACGGGTGTGCTCAACCTGCTGGATCTGTTCTCCGGTGGCGCGCTGCTCCAGCTCTCGGTCTTCGCGCTGGGCATCATGCCCTACATCACCGCGTCGATCATCCTGCAGCTGCTGACGGTGGTGATCCCGCGCCTGGAGCAGCTCCGCAAGGAGGGCCAGGCCGGGCAGGCCAAGATCACGCAGTACACCCGCTACCTGACGCTGGGCCTGGGTGTCCTCCAGGCGTCGGCGTTCGTGGCGCTGGCCCGCTCCGGGCAGCTGTTCAACAACCAGTGCGACCAGTTCCCGATCGTGCCCGAGGGCACCGGCATCCCGAACTGGCTGACCCTGGGCATCCTGGTCATGACCATGACCGCCGGCACCGGCGTGGTGATGTGGCTCGGTGAGCTGATCACCGACCGGGGCGTCGGCAACGGCATGTCCGTGCTGATCTTCACCTCGATCGCGGCCCGCCTCCCCAGCGAGGGCTGGAAGATCAAGACCACCAAGGGCTGGGGGATGTTCCTCCTCGTCATCGCTCTGGTGCTGGTGGTCATCACCGCTGTCACGTTCATCGAGCAGGCGCAGCGCCGGATCCCGGTGCAGTACGCCAAGCGCATGATCGGCCGGCGGATGTACGGCGGCACGTCGACCTACATCCCGCTGAAGGTGAACCAGGCGGGTGTCATCCCGGTCATCTTCGCCTCGTCGCTGCTCTACCTGCCGCAGCTCGCGCTCCAGTTCTTCGATCAGAACGACCCGGGCAAGGTCCAGGCGTGGATCCAGAACCACATCGTGAAGGCGAGCGCGCCGGAGCACATCGCGATCTACTTCCTGCTGATCATCTTCTTCACGTACTTCTACGTGTCGATCACGTTCAACCCGACCGAGGTCGCGGACAACATGAAGAAGTACGGCGGCTTCGTGCCGGGCATCCGCCCCGGCAAGCCGACCGCCGAGTACCTCGACTTCATCCTCAGCCGGATCACCCTGCCGGGCGCGCTCTACCTGGGCATCGTCGCGATCCTGCCGAACTTCTTCTTCATCTGGCTCGACAACCAGCAGTTCCAGAACTTTCCGTTCGGCGGCACCGCTGTGCTCATCATGGTCGGCGTCGGTCTGGAGACCGTGAAGCAGATCGAGAGCCAACTCATGCAGCGGAACTACGAAGGGTTCCTGCGGTAGATGCGACTCGTTCTGGTTGGCCCGCCGGGCGCGGGCAAAGGCACACAGGCGGAGTTCGTCGCCGCGCACCTCTCGGTGCCGAAGATCTCGACCGGTGACATCTTCCGGGCGAACGTCTCCCAGGGCACGCCGCTGGGCGTCGAGGCCAAGCGGTACATGGACGCAGGCAAGCTGGTCCCGGACGAGGTCACCATCAACATGGTGCGGGACCGGCTCGCCGAGCCGGACGCGAGCGAGGGCTTCCTGCTCGACGGCTTCCCGCGGACCACGCCGCAGGCCGCCGCGCTGGACAAGCTCCTCGCCGACCTCGGCACCGCGCTGGACCTGGTGCTGGAGCTGGTCGTCGACGACGACGAGGTGATCCGGCGCCTGTCCGGCCGGCGCACCTGCCGCGGCTGCGGCAAGATCTGGCACGTCGAGTTCGACTCGCCGAGCCGGGAGGGCGTCTGCGACCGCTGCGGCGCGGAGCTGTTCCAGCGGGACGACGACAAGCCGGAGACCATCGCCGCCCGGCTGCGGGAGTACGCCGAGAAGACCGCGCCGTTGGTCGACTACTACGGCGCCCAGGGCAAGCTGGTGGGCATCGACGCGACCGGCCCGGTGGAGGACGTCACCGTCCGCGCCATCGACGCGCTGCGCTCGTACGGCGGCTGAGGTCCCCCCGCCACCCGGCGGATAGAGTGCGAACAGCGGGGTACGTGCGACGTGCCCCGCTGCTCCGCGTACGCGTAACGAAAGGTAAACACCACCATGCGCCGTCCCCAGCTGGACATCCAGCTGAAGACCCCCGAGCAGATCGAGCTGATGCGGGCCGCGGGTCTGGTCGTCGCCCGTGCCCTGCGCCGGATGCGCGAGGCGGTGGCGCCGGGCGTGTCGACGGCCGACCTGGACGCGATCGCCGAGTCGACCATCCGCGAGGCCGGCGCCGTGCCGTCGTTCAAGGGCTACCACGGCTTCCCGGCGTCGATCTGCTCCTCGGTCAACCAGCAGGTGGTGCACGCCATCCCATCGCCCGCGCAGGTGCTGCGCGAGGGCGACCTGATCTCGATCGACTGCGGCGCGGTGCTGGACGGCTGGCACGGCGACGCGGCCGTCACGGTGCCGGTCGGCGAGGTCGACCCGGCGCTGCTGAAGATGACGGCGGTGGCCGAGGACGCCATGTGGGCCGGGATCGCGGCGGCGGCGCGGGGTGCCGCCTCCGGCAGGGGCCGGCTCACCGACATCTCCCACGCGGTCGAGACCGCGGTCCGTAAGGGCGGCCGGTACGGCATCGTCGACGGCTACGGCGGCCACGGCATCGGCACCGAGATGCACCAGGACCCGCACGTGCTCAACCACGGCCGCCCCGGCAAGGGCCCGCGCCTGGTGCCCGGCCTGGCGCTCGCCATCGAGCCGATGATCACCATGGGCTCGCCGCGTACCGTCGAGCTGTCCGACGGCTGGACCGTGGTGACCCGGGACGGGTCGATGGCGGTGCACGTGGAGCACTCGATGGCGCTGCTGGACGACGGCGTGTGGGTGCTCACGGCCGAGGACGGCGGACGGGGCCGTCTGGGTGACCTGGTGACCGCCCGGCAGACGTCCGTCGACTCTCCGGCGGTCTGAGCGGGCTGCCCCGTACCCGGTCGAGTGCTGCCGCCTTGGCGATCGGGTGCCATGCTTGTCCCCATGGATGAGCGCAACCGGATGCGGGCGGCCGACGCGGACCGGGAGGCCACCGCGGAACGACTCCGGGTGGCGCTGGCCGAAGGCCGGCTCGACCTGGGCGAGTACGACGACCGGCTGCGGCAGGCGTACGGCGCCAAGACCTACGGCGAGCTGGACGAGTTGTTGACCGATCTGCCCGGTCCCCGGCCGGCGGAGAACTCCCTGCCGGCTCCGCGCGCGACCGGGAAGAGCGGGGTGGCCGAGCCGGGCCGGACGGCCGTCAGCGCGCGTAACGCCTGGCTGCTGGGGGTCTGGGGCCCCTGGCTGAAGGTGGCCCTGATCCTCAGCGCGATCTGGTTCGTCTCCCAGCTCGGTGAGGGTGAGTTCGAGTTCGACGACTACTGGCCGATCTGGGTGCTCGGCCCGTGGGGCGCCGTGGTGCTCTACCAGACGATCCAGGGGCTGGCCCACGGGGCGCCGGAGCACGACGCCGAGCGCCGGCGGCGCAAGCAGGTCGAGCGGGAGGCCCGCCGGCGGGCGAAGCGGGAGCTGCCGGAGACGTGACCTGCGTCATATCCGGGCCGTCCGGGTGACCGTCGCGCCGGTCGGTTTGGCGAGCACGTACGGGTCGGCGTACACTTTTGGATCGGCGCACAGCGTCCACTCCGCCATGCCCACCCAGCGCTTCGGTGGGAGTCGGAGCCGCGGCTGGCGCGGGTTTCCTGATCTTGGTCAGTTCACCCGTGTAAGACGTTGTGAGCCGTCCGGAGCAACCGACGTCAGGACAGCGGAGGACATGCCGAAAAAAGACGGAGCAATCGAGATCGAGGGTCGGGTCATCGAGCCCCTGCCGAACGCCATGTTCCGGGTGGAGCTCGCGAACGGCCACAAGGTGCTCGCTCACATCAGCGGCAAGATGCGGCAGCACTACATCCGCATCCTGCCGGAGGACCGGGTCGTCGTCGAACTCTCGCCGTACGACCTGACCCGCGGGCGCATCGTCTACCGCTACAAGTAAGCCTGACGGCGGCCGGGAGACCCGTGTCCGTCTTCGACGTCCGGATCGCGCACCGCCGCGGCTCCGGGCCAGATGGGAAGTAAGGCAACCGTGAAGGTCAAGCCGAGCGTCAAGAGGATCTGCAACAAGTGCCGGGTGATCCGCCGGCACGGCCGGGTCATGGTCATCTGCACCGACCCGCGCCACAAGCAGCGCCAGGGCTGACGCCCCACACATCACCAGCTCGTCCCAGCCGCGGTCGGGTGCGCAGCGCGTACCCCCTCGTGGTTGACCCCCGGTCGGAGGCCGGGGCCCGCTCGGGCAGCGACCGATCCCGGTCGCCGGCGTTCTTGACGCCGGAAGGACAGGGACGGCCGGTAGCGGGGTGGGACGGGTCCACACCTCCGCCACAACATCACGAGGAGTACGCCCGCACATGGCACGTCTAGTCGGCGTGGATCTCCCCCGCGAGAAGCGGATGGAGATCGCGCTCACCTACATCTTCGGGGTCGGTCGTACCCGCGCCCTGGAGACGCTCGCCGCGACCGGCATCTCGCCGGACAAGCGCGTTCGGGACCTCACGGACGAGGAGCTCGTCGAGCTCCGGAACCACATCGAGGGCAACTACAAGGTTGAAGGCGACCTGCGCCGCGAGGTCGCCGCTGACATCCGCCGCAAGGTCGAGATCGGCTGCTACGCCGGTATCCGGCACCGTCGCGGTCTGCCCGTGCGTGGCCAGCGCACCAAGACCAACGCGCGGACCCGGAAGGGCCCGAAGCGGACCGTGGCCGGCAAGAAGAAGCCCGGCAAGAAGTAACTAGGAGCGCACAGACTTATGCCACCGAAGGCTCGTGCCGGAGCCGCCGTCAAGAAGGTCCGGCGCAAGGAACGCAAGAACGTCGCCCACGGGCAGGCGCACATCAAGAGCACCTTCAACAACACCATCGTGTCCATCACGGACCCGACCGGTGCGGTCATCTCCTGGGCCTCCTCCGGCCAGGTCGGCTTCAAGGGCTCCCGCAAGTCGACTCCGTTCGCCGCGCAGCTCGCCGCCGAGGCCGCCGCGCGCCGCGCGATGGAGCACGGCATGCGCAAGGTCGACGTGTTCGTCAAGGGCCCCGGCTCCGGCCGGGAGACCGCCATCCGTTCGCTGCAGGCAGTGGGCCTCGAGGTCGGGCAGATCTCCGACGTCACGCCGCAGCCGCACAACGGCTGCCGTCCGCCGAAGCGTCGCCGGGTCTGAGAGGTTAGAGAGAGATGGCTCGTTACACCGGTGCTGACTGCCGCCGTTGCCGGCGGGAGAAGATGAAGCTGTTCCTCAAGGGCAGCAAGTGCGATGGTCCGAAGTGCCCGTTCGAGTCCCGGCCGTTCCCGCCCGGGCAGCACGGCCGCGGCCGCACGAAGGAGACGGAGTACCTGCTCCAGCTCCGTGAGAAGCAGAAGGCCCGTCGTGTCTACGGCGTGCTGGAGAAGCAGTTCCGCGGCTACTACGAAGAGGCCGTGAGCAAGGAGGCCAAGACCGGCGAGGTTCTGCTGCAGATCCTCGAGTCGCGGCTGGACAACGTGGTCTACCGGGCCGGCTACGCCAGCTCCCGGGACATGGCCCGCCAGCTGGTCAAGCACGGCCACTTCACGGTGAACGGCAAGAAGGTCGACATCCCGTCGTACCGCGTCAAGGAGCACGACATCATCGAGGTCCGGGGCAAGAGCAAGGAGCTCACCCCGTTCCTGGTGGCGCAGGCTCAGGCCGGTTCGCGGTCGGTTCCGGCGTGGCTGGAGGCCATCCCGAGCCAGATGAAGATCCTCGTGCACTCGCTCCCGGCCCGCCAGGTGATCGACACCCAGGTCCAGGAGCAGCTGATCGTCGAGCTCTACTCCAAGTAAGGGCTCGTTGCGGTGGCCCGTCCTTCCGGGCGGGCCACCGGAACAGTTGTGTCGTGGGCGTCAAATAGCGGGCGCCCCGGAAGAGAAGAGAAAAGATGCTCATCAGCCAGCGACCGTCTCTCTCCGAAGAGTCGATCAACGAGACCCGCTCCCGGTTCACCATCGAGCCGCTGGAGCCCGGCTTCGGTTACACGCTGGGCAACTCGCTCCGGCGTACGCTGCTGTCCTCCATCCCGGGTGCGGCGGTCACCTCGATCAAGATCGACGGTGTGCTGCACGAGTTCACCACGATCCCCGGGGTCAAGGAGGACGTGGTCGAGCTCGTCATGAACATCAAGGAGCTGTGCGTCAGCTCCGAGCACGACGAGCCGGTCAGCATGTACCTGCGCAAGCAGGGCCCGGGCGACGTGACCGCCGGTGACATCCAGCCCCCGGCCGGTGTCTCGGTGCACAACCCGGACCTGAAGCTCGCCACCCTCAACGGCAAGGGCCGGCTCGACATGGAGCTGACCGTCGAGCGGGGTCGCGGCTACGTCACGGCGGCGCAGAACAAGCAGGCGGGCGCCGAGATCGGCCGGATCCCGGTCGACTCGATCTACTCGCCGGTGCTCAAGGTGACGTACCGGGTCGAGGCGACCCGCGTCGAGCAGCGGACCGACTTCGACCGGCTGATCATCGACGTCGAGACCAAGCCGTCGATGGGCCCGCGTACCGCGCTGGCCTCGGCCGGCTCGACGCTGGTGGAGCTGTTCGGGCTCGCCCGGGAGCTGGACGAGACCGCCGAGGGCATCGACATCGGGCCGTCCCCGCAGGACGCCCAGCTGGCGGCGGACCTGGCCCTGCCGATCGAGGAGCTGGACCTCACCGTCCGCTCCTACAACTGCCTCAAGCGCGAGGGCATCAACTCCGTTGGTGAGCTCATCGGGCGTACCGAGGCCGACCTCCTCGACATCCGCAACTTCGGTCAGAAGTCGATCGACGAGGTCAAGATGAAGCTCGCCGGGATGGGCCTGGGGCTGAAGGACTCGGCTCCGAACTTCGACCCGGCGCACGTCGTGGACGCCTTCGGCGAGGCGGACTACGACACCGACGACTACCGCGAGACCGAGCAGCTCTAGTCCGCGCTGCCGCCACACCTGAGGAGCACCAAGCATGCCCACGCCCACCAAGGGCCCCCGCCTCGGCGGCAGCCCCGCGCACGAGCGGCTGATGCTGGCCAACCTGGCCACTGCGCTGTTCCAGCACGGCAAGATCCAGACCACCGAGACGAAGGCCCGGCGGCTGCGTCCGCTGGCCGAGCAGCTCATCACCAAGGCCAAGCGCGGCGACCTCGCCTCGCGCCGCCGCGTGCTGGGCGTCGTCAAGGACAAGGACGTGGTCTACGCCCTGTTCGACCAGATCGCGCCCCGGTACGCCAACCGCAACGGTGGCTACACCCGGATCGTGAAGACCGGTCCGCGCAAGGGTGACGCCGCTCCGATGGCGATCATCGAGCTGGTGGAGGAGCTTCAGGTCGCCGAGCCGAAGGCGAACAAGAAGACCGCCGCCCGCAAGGCCGCCCAGCAGGACAAGGTCGAGGCCCTGGCCCCGGCCGAGGAGACCCCGCGCTCCAGCGCCGGTGACCAGGACGCCGAGGCGCCGGTCTCCGCGTCGGGTGACACCGCCGCCGCCCGTGAGGACAGCGACGAGGCCACCGAGAACGACAAGGCCTGAGATCAGGCTCGACCGGGCCCGGCATCCCCTCGGGGGTGCCGGGCCCGTCGCCGTCGACAGGAGGTACGAGGTGGACGAGCGGACCCGGCTGCGGCTGGACGTCTCGTACGACGGCACCGACTTCTCCGGCTGGGCGCCCCAGCCGACCCGGCGCACAGTGGCCGGCGTGCTCATGCAGACGCTGGACCTGGTGCTCGGCGCGGGCACGGCGACCGGCCTGACAGTGGCCGGGCGTACCGACGCCGGCGTGCACGCCACCGGGCAGGTCTGCCACCTCGACCTGCCCGCCGCGGTGTGGCGGGAGCACGAGGGGCGGTTGCTGCGGCGGCTGGCCCGGCTCCTGCCGCCGGACGTGCGGGTCCGCGCGATGACCGAGGTGCCCGCCGACTTCGACGCCCGCTTCTCGGCCACGTTCCGGCGCTACGAGTACCGGGTCACCGACGCCCCGTGGGGCGCCGAGCCGCTGCGTCGCGGGGACACCCTGGCCTGGCCGAAGCCGCTGGATCTGGCGGCGCTCAACGCCTCCGCCGCCGGACTGGTGGGCGAGCACGACTTCGCCGCGTACTGCCGGCGCAAGGAGAACGCGACCACGCTGCGCGAGGTGACCCGGCTGGACTGGCGGCGCGACCCGGACGGGATCCTGGTCGCCACCGTGCAGGCCGACGCGTTCTGCCAGAACATGGTGCGCAGCCTGGTCGGGGCGATGCTGGTGGCGGGCGACGGGCGGCGTCCGGTCCAGTGGCCGGCCGGCCTGCTGACCCGGCGCGAGCGCTCCAGCGAGGTGACAGTGGCGCCCGCGCACGGCCTCGCCCTGGTCGAGGTGGGCTACCCGGCCGACCCGGCCGAGTACGCCCGCCGCGCCGAGGAGACCCGCCGGTTGCGGGTGCCGGTGGCCGAGGGCTGAGCCCGGCTCAGTCCGTGCCCCGCTGACCGGCGCTGTCCCCGGCCGAGTCCGCGTCGGGCTGCCCGGCCGTGCCGGCGGCCGCACGACGGTCCAGCACACCCCGGTTGAGGTGCAGCTCGACCAGGTCGTACATGATCTCGCGGGCGGTCGCGTCGTCGCTCGGGATGCGTTCCCCGTCGGCGCGGGTGACCAGGCAGAAGGCGACGTAGTGTCCGCGTACCTGCCAGGCGACCCGGGCGGCGGCTTTCTCCACCGACTCGGTGCCGTCGCCCGCCGCCATGCCGCGGAACCGTCCCTGGCGCGCGTCGAGCAGCGGCCGGATGCGGTCGCGTACCCGCTGGGCGGTGGCCACGTCGGTGAGGTTGAACAGACCGGCGGTGATCAGGTGGTCGCCGTCGGGGGAGCGGAGCGTGCCCCGCACGACCTGGTTGCAGCCGAGCCGGGTCAGCAGCTCGGCGATCTCGCCGGTGGCCGCGACCTGGCACTTCGTGCTGGCCTGGGTCTTGAGCACCCGGTAGGCCGGCTTCCCGTCGGTGATCACGAGATCCTTGGCCGGGAAGACCTCCTTGGCGGTGAGCGCCGCCTGGTCGGTGTCCCGGGAGTCCAGGTCGGTGCCGACGGACGGGGTGCTCGACTCGGTCGGCTGCGGCGTCGCCTGGCCGGCCGGCGGTGTGGCGGTGCGTTCGTCGAGCAGGGCCGCGACGGCCAGGCCGGTGAGCGAGAGCAGGAGCAGTACGGCGGCGCCGCCGACGAGCGTCTGCCAGAACCGGCCGCCGCCGCGGCGCTCGGCGCGCCGGGTCCGGGGCAGCTCGGAGACGTCGGCGGCGCGGGCGGTCGGGCTGGCCGGGATCGGCACCGTCGGCCGGTTCGCCACCGCCGGTACGGGTGCCGGCGCGGGCGGCGCGGGCTGCGGCACGGGGG
>NZ_RCVK01000224.1:0-18207 GCF_003667485.1 Micromonospora sp. BL1 | reverse complement strand
CCGCCGACCGGCACCACGCCGGTCGCGATCAACGGCCAGCTCCAGGTGTGCGGGGTCAACCTCTGCAACCAGTACGGGCGGCCGATCCAGCTACGCGGCATGAGCACGCACGGGTTGCAGTGGTTCGCCAACTGCTACACCGACGCCTCGCTGGACGTGCTCGCCAACGAGTGGCGGTCCGACCTGCTGCGCATCTCCATGTACGTGCAGGAGCAGGGCTACGAGACCAACCCGTCCGGCTTCACCAACCAGGTGAACACGCTCGTGGACAAGGCCGAGGCCCGGGGCATGTACGCCCTCATCGACTTCCACACGCTGACGCCCGGTGACCCGATGTACAACCTGGACCGGGCCAAGACGTTCTTCGCCAACGTGTCGGCGCGCAACGCCGCGAAGAAGAACGTGATCTACGAGATCACCAACGAGCCCAACGGGGTGAGCTGGTCGACCATCCGCGACTACGCCGAGCAGGTCATCCCGGTGATCCGGGCCAACGACCCGGACGCCGTGGTCATCGTCGGCACCCGGGGCTGGTCCTCGCTCGGCGTGTCCGAGGGCGGCAACTCCGACGAGATCGTGAACAACCCGGTGCGGGCGCAGAACATCATGTACACGTTCCACTTCTACGCCGCGTCGCACAAGGACAACTACCGCAACGAGGTGCAGCGGGCGGCGAGCCGGCTCCCGCTGTTCGTCACCGAGTTCGGCACCGTCACGTACACCGGTGACGGCGCTGTCGACACCGCCAGCAGCAACGCCTGGCTCGACCTGCTCGACCGGTTGAAGATCAGCTATGCGAACTGGACGCTCTCCGACGCCCCCGAGGGCTCGGCGGCACTGCGGCCGGGCACCTGCACGTCCGGCTCGTTCGGCGGGACGTCGGTGCTCACCGAGTCCGGCGCGTACATGCGCGAGCGCATCCGCACCGCCGACAACTTCCCCACCTCCTGACCGGGCGGCCGGCGGCGATCCTTTCCCCTTCGGGTCGCCGCCGGTCAGCCCTCCACCAGCCCGGCCCGGCGCCACAGCACCCGGCCCGGCCCGGCGACCAGGCCCAGTTCGGTCAGGTGGTCGGCGATCCGCTGCGCGGACCAGCGCAGCGTGGCCCGCCAGTGCGGGTTGGCCCGCGCCGCGGCCCGGCCGGCCGCCGGGTCGATCCCGACCGCCGCGTACGCCCGCGGGTGCACCAGGCGCCGTGTGATCGAGTACGCGGCCCGGCCGATCACCAGCCGCGCGTACGCCAGCGCCACCGGCCCGGCCGCCTCGACCTGCCGGGTCAGCTCGTCGCGGGCGAAACGCACGTGCCGGGCCTCCTCCACGACGTGGATGCGCGACACCATCCGGATCAGCGGCTGCAACGACTCGTCGGCCATGATCTCGCGCTGGAACGAGTCGAGGATCTCCTCGGCGATCAGGATGGCCGCGTACATCTGCGGGCCGGTCGCGGTGGACTTGAGCCAGCGCCCGAGCAGGTGGTCGAACGGCTCGGCGCGGTAGACCGGCGCGCCCGCGGCCTCGATGAGCCGGCCGAACATGATGGAGTGCCGGCACTCGTCGGCGACCTCGGTGAGGGCGTACTGGGCGTGCCGGCTGGTCGGGTCCGCGTCGTAGTACTGCCGGATCAGCATCTGCATGAGGATCGTCTCGAACCAGATCCCGGCGCTGGCCGCGCTGGCGACCTCGTGCTTGGTCAGCTCGACCCGCTGGTCCTCGGTCATGGCGTCCCACAGCGGTGTGCCGTAGAGGCTGCTGCGCGTCGGCGGCAGCCAGTACGCGCCGGGCACCGGTGGTGCCGACCAGTCGATGTCGACCATCGGGTCGTAGCTGGTGCGCACCGAGGCGGAGAGCAGGCGATCGGCGACCGCCTCGCGCGGGAATCCGGCCGTCGTCCGCTCCATGACCCCTCCATATTGACGTAACTTCGAGTAACTGTTACGAGTGGTAGCATGCGACGGACCACCACCGATGTCAATGGCCCCGACGCTCCACCGGAGCCGGCCGCACCCCGCTCCGGCGGGCGGCGCGACCGCTGGGCCGACCACCGCGAACAGCGGCGGCAGGAACTGATCGCGGCCGCCGTGCAGGCGCTGCTGCGGCACGGCCCGAGCGTCGACATGGACCAGGTCGCCGCCACCGCCGGGGTCAGCAAGCCGGTGCTCTACCGCTACTTCGCCGACAAGGCGCAGCTCTGGCTGGCGGTCAGCGAGGTGGTCGCGGCGCGCGTGGTGGCCGCCATCGCCCCCGCGGTGGAGCAGGTACGCGAGGAGCGGGCGCTGGTCGAGGCGACGATCGACGCGTACCTGAGCGTGGTGGAGTACGAGCCGTCGCTCTACCGGTTCCTCGTGCACGAGTCCGGGCATCCCGGCATCCAGCAGGTGGTCACCGGCACCAGCCGGCAGGTCGCGACCGGGCTGGCCCGGGTCATCGGCGACCGGCTGCGCGCGCTCGGCCTCGACGCCGGCCCGGCCGAGCCGTGGGCGTACGGGCTGGTCGGGTTCGTGCAGGCGGTCGGCGACTGGTGGACCACGCACGGGCAGCCGATCCACCGGGCCGCGCTCACCGAATACCTGACCACGCTGCTGTGGAGCGGCATCGAGGGGGTCCGCCGGGGCGCCGACCTGCCACCGGAGCTGACCCGCGCGCACGAACGGATCGACAGGTGACCTGGCAGGGCACGGCCGAGATCGCCGGCACCTCGGTACGGCTGCACGCGGGCGGGCGGTTCGAGCCGGTCGACGGCCGCTACCACTGGGCCGGCCGGGTCGAGCCGGAACCGCGCCTGGTGCGGCTGCTGCGCTCCGGCCGCCGGGACGTGGAGGTCCGGATCGGCGAGCGGGTCACTCGGGCCCGGCTGGCCGAGGTGGACCCGTGGGGCGGCGTCCGCATCACCGGCGTCGGCACGCCGCCCTGGCCGCCGGACGACGAGTGATCCGGCCCGTACCGTGAAGGGATGACGCCTCCCGCCACAGTGCTGCTGGTCTTCGGCCGCGGGGTGGTGGCCGGCGACGACGGCTACCGGCTCACCGCGGAGAGCGTCGCGCGCACCGAGGCCGCGGTGGCCTACGTCCGCGCGCACGCCGAGGCGTTCCGCCGCGCGCCGGACGCCCGGGTGGTGTTCACCGGCGGCTGGCCGCACGGCCCGGCCGGCGCGCCCGCCCCGCCCGCCGGATACCGGGAGGCGGAGCTGATGCGGGCGCTGGCGCGCGACGCCGGGCTCGACGCGTACGCCCGCTCGGCCGCCGAGACCCGCTCCCGCACCACCGTGCAGAACCTGGCGCACACCGTTCAGGACGGGCTGCTCGGCGCGGCGGAGTTCACCGCCCAGCGGCCACTCGGGCTGGTCTCCCACCCGTGGCACCTGCCCCGCGTCCGGCTGCTCGCCGCGCGCGTGCTCGGGCTGTCCGGCCGGGCGCTGGCCGACGTGCCGGTGACCGCGCCCGACCCGGTGCCCGTCCGGCGGGAGCGGGCCGCCCGCGCGTTCAGCCGGATCGGCTTCCTCGGCGTGCGTACCCCGGAGGCGTCGCTGCGCCGCGAGCGCGCGCTGACCCGCGCCGCCGACCGGATCGGACGCCTCACGCCCCGGCGGTGATTCGCCGGAGTGGGCGCGGGGTACGACGGTCCTCGATCGACCCGGCGGGCCGTGCCGGCGGGCGAGTCCACCCGGGAGGTTCCGTGATCGTGCTCGTGCCGGTGTACCGGCCCGGTGACCGGCTTCCGCCGCTGGTCGGCGACCTGCGGGCGGCGCTGCCCGGCGCGGACGTGCTCGTCGTCGACGACGGCAGCGGCCCGGCCGCCGCCGGGGTGCTGGGCGCGGCCCGCGCCGAGGGGGCGACGGTGCTGCGGCGCCGGGTCAACCGGGGCAAGGGCGTGGTGCTGCGCACCGGCTTCCGGTACGCCTCGGCGCACCGTCCCGGACGCGACGTGGTGTGTGTGGACGCCGACGGCCAGCACGGCGTGACCGACGTGTGCCGCGTGGCGGAACGGATGCGCGTCACCGGGGCGCCGACGCTCGGCGTACGCCGCTTCGACGGTGAGGTCCCGGCACGCAGCCGGTTCGGCAACGCGGCGACCCGGATGGCGTTCCGGCTGGCGACCGGCCTCGACGTGCGCGACACCCAGACCGGGCTGCGCGCCTACCCGGCCGCCCTGCTCGGCTGGCTCACCACCGTCCCGGGTGACCGCTTCGAGTACGAGATGGCGGTGCTGCTGCGGCTGGTCCGTGCCGGGGTGCCGGTCGAGCAGGTGGGCATCGCCACCCACTACGACGGCGACAACTCGGGTTCGCACTTCTCCGCGCTCGCCGACTCGGTGCGGATCTACCGCCCGCTGGCCGCCTCCGCCGTCGCCCGCCTGGCGGGGCGCTCCGAGGTGGACGCCGTACCGGCCGCCGCCGTCACGACGTCGCGTCCCACACCTGCGACTCGAACTCCCTGAGCTGGTCGCGCAGCGACGGCGGGTACGCGGTGCGGTACGGGTGCTCCCCGGCCGGCACCACCCGGACCATCTCGTCGATCATCTCCTGCGGATCGCGCTGGTGGCCGAGGTAGTCGCCGAAGTCGGGCCGGGGCAGCAGGGCGGCGGACTCGTCCCACCACTGGGACATGGTCTCCACGCCGGTGTCGTTGTACCCGGTCCGGTACGGGCCGGGGTTGATCACCGCGACGCGTACCCCGCGTGGTTCCAGCTCGCCCTTCATGGCCCAGGCCAGCGCCTCGATCGCGTGTTTGGTGGCGGCGTAGACGCCGATGAAGGGCCGGGTCCGCACGCCCACCGCGGAGGACACCCAGACCACCTTCCCCGCGCCCCGGGCCAGCATCGGCGGCACCAGTGCCTGCGCCAGGTGCAGGTGGCCGAACACGTTCACCTCGAACGACCGGCGGACCCGGTCCATGGGGATCTCCACCAGAGCGCCGGCTTCCTGCACGCCCGCGTTGAGCACCAGGACGTCCACCCGGTGCCGGGCGGCGGCGGCCCGGTCGGCCGGGTCGGTGACGTCCAGCTTGATCGCGTCCAGCGCTACGCCCGCCCGCTCGGCGTCGGCCCGCAGCTCGCGGACCTGCGGCCAGACCTGCGCGGCGGCGATCACGCGGTGGCCCTCGCGGGCCAGCCCGAGCGCGGTGCCCCGGCCGAGCCCGCTGCCGGCCCCGGTGATCAGGATGTCGGCCATCGGGCTCAGCCCTGCCGGGCCTTCTGCCGCCGGTCGGCCTTGTTGAGCACGAACAGCTTGCCCCGGCGCCGGACCACGATCGAGCCGGCCTTGCGCTTGAGCGCGCGCAGGGAGCTTCGGACCTTCATATCCGCTCCTTCGGTTCCCGCCGGTGTCCGTCCGGCACGGGTACCCGCCGCCGGTGCGGTCATGCCCGGCCGCGCCCGCCCCGGTCGGGACGGGCGCGGCCGGGATGCCGCTGCGGCCCCGCTCAGGCGGCCGTGCAGGTGCTCCCGTTGAGCGTGAACGAGGCGGGCCTGCCGGTGTTGCCGGTGTGGGTGGCCTGGAAGCCGATGTCCACCGAGCCGCCCGGCGGGATCGACGCGTTGTAGGACACGTTGCGGGCGGTCACCGCGCCGCTGGACGGGCTGTACGTGGCGTTCCAGCCTCCGGTGATCGTCTGACCGCCCGGCAGTGTGAACGCGAGGTTCCAGCCGTTGATCGCCGTGGTGGACGTGTTGGTGATCGTCACGGCGGCGGTCAGGCCGTTGTTCCAGGCGTTCACCACGTACCCGACCCGGCAGGCGCCCGACGGCGGCGGCGTGGTCGGCGGCGCGGTGGTAGGCGGCGTGGTGGAGTCCAGGCCGAAGAAGCGGATGGCCTGCGCCGCGTCGACCGGCAGGTTGTGCGTGACGCCCTGCATGCTGATCGCCTCGACGGTCGCGGTGCCGCCGGTGCCGCCGTAGCGGGTACGCGTGTAGCCGGCCTGCGGGCTGTCCGTGTACGCCGGCGTCTGGCTCAGCCCGTTCACGTTCGTCCACTGGTCGATCTGCTCGCCGAAGTTCGGGTAGCGCAGCGTCTCGTCGTTGGTGCCGTGCCAGATCTGCATCCGCGGGCGCGGGCCGGTGTAGCCGGGGTAGGCGTTGCGCACCAGGTCACCCCACTGCTGCGGGGTCTTCAGCACCTGGCCGTTGGCGCACTCGCTGTTCCACTCCGAGCCGTTGGTGGTGGCGAAGCAGCCGAACGGCACACCGGCGAAGGCGGCACCGGCGCGGAACACGTCCGGGTAGTCGCCGAGCAGCACGTTCGTCATCATCGCGCCGGACGAGGTGCCGGTGGTGAAGATCCGCTGCGAGTCGACCGGGTAGCGCTGCCGCACGTAGTCAACCATCGACTTGATGCCCACCGGGTCGCTGCCGCCGTCGCGGCGCAGCGCCTGGGGCGAGGAGACGTCGAAGCACTTGCTGCTGCGCGTCACCGACGGGTAGACCACGATGTAGCCGTACCGGTCGGCGAGCGCCGCGAACTGGGTGCCGGAGTACATGGCCGGGCCGCTGCCGGTGCAGTAGTGGTTCACCACGAGCAGGCCGGGACGGGCCGCGACGGTGTCCGGGACGTACAGGTACATCCGCAGGTTGCTCGGGTTGGTGCCGAAGTTCGTCACCTCGGTCAGCGCGGCGGCCGAGGCCGGCCCGGGGACGGCGAGCGCCGCCCCGACGGCGAGCCCGGCCGCGGCCAGCGCCGCGCCGAGCAGCCGGAGTCTGCTCCTTCTGGACAGCATGCGTTCTCCTCGGATGGTGGGAACGCCGCGTGGCGCGGCGTTCTCGCCGGCGAGGCGCCTGCGACGGGCGGCCCGGACCCTCGGAGACGAGATAGACAGTCGCGGATCGATGCGACTCGAATCGGAGTCTAGGCCCCGGCCTGCGGGCCGACAACCGCCACGGCCACCCGGCGGGCACGGTCCGCGTGGGTCAGCACGTCCACGCTGTCCACGTACTGGTCCACCGCGCCGACCGGCGGCCGGTCGCGCAGCTGCGGGTCGGTGATCGCGGCGCGCAGCGTCTCGACGAACCGGCAGGCGTGCAGCACCAGGAACGGCCGGTCGTGGAACGGCCGGGCGGAAGGGTCCACCGGCGGCGCCGGCGCGGCGTCGTTGGTCCAGCCGGCGACCGTCTCCAGCGCCCGGACCAGGCCGGGCTCCCGGGCCGCCCAGTCGCCCGGGCCGAGCGCGGCGGCGAGCCCGTCCACCACCGGCGCCGCGTCCGGCAGCGTCGCGAACACCGTGCCGAGCCATTTCGCGTACGGGGGCCAGCGCCGGTGCAGCAGCAGGCCGAGGCGCATCAGGTCCCGGGCCAGTCCGGCGACCACGACCCGGCTGCCCAGGTCGTCGCCGACCTCGGCGCAGCGGCCGGCCAGGTGCTCGGCCTGCGCGACCCGCTGCCACCCGGAGGCGAGCACGTACCGCCACACGTCGTCCGGATACCAGGCCAGCCGGGCGCGGACGTCGGTGAGCGCGCCGTCGAGCCCGTCGTGGAACACCGCTCCCCCGGTCAGCTCGGCCAGCCGCTGCGTCGGCGTCGCCAGCCAGTCCGCCGCCGTCAGTCCGGTGCGCGGGTCGGCGCCGAGCCGCTCCCGCAGCCATCCGCCGAGTTCGTCCACCGTCACGCCGTGCCGGTCGCCGTCGGCACGGACCGTGCCGAGGCGCGCCTCCGGCCCGCCCGCGTAGCGGGTCGGCCAGCCGAGGAACCGCGCCGGCAGCTCCGCGTCCAGCGCCGCCCGGACCGGCGCGACGTCGTGCGCGGCCGCCACGAAGAGCTGGGTACGCGGACCCCAGTCGTGGTCGGTGGAGCGCGGCGTGTCGAGGCCGAGCAGCTCGGAGCCGCCGTCGAGCAGACCGGCGGAGTACGGCAGGCCGGGCAGCCGCCGCGCCAGCAGCGGACCCACCACCTCGTCGTGGAACCGGCGGGCCAGGGTCAGGCCGGGTACGAAGCTCACCCCGCCAGTCTGCTCATGCCGCGCCCCGCGCGCGCCCGGGTTTCCGGCCCGGCGGTCGCCTCCCCCATCTCGTCACAGGGCTGTGGAAGGCTTGTCCGCGTGGCACAACGACAGCCGATCCTCCTGATCGACTCCCCCAGCCTCTACTTCCGCGCCTACTTCGGCATTCCCGAGTCGGCCGCGAAGACCGGCGACGGCCAGCCGGTCAACGCCGTCCGCGGCTTCCTCGACATGCTCGCCCAGCTCGTGCGCACCCGCCGGCCCGACCGGATGATCTGCGCGTTCGACCACGACTGGCGGCCGGCGTGGCGGGTGGAGCTGCTGCCGTCGTACAAGGCGCACCGGGTCGCGCCCGAGGGCGGCGAGGTCGTGCCGGACACGCTGTCCCCGCAGGTGCCGATGATCCTGGAGGTGCTGGACGCGCTCGGCATCCCGGCCGTGGGCGCCGACGGATACGAGGCCGACGACGTGCTCGGCACGCTCTCGGTGACCCAGCCGGGCCCGGTCGAGGTGGTCTCCGGCGACCGCGACCTGTTCCAGCTCGTCGACGACGCCCACCCGGTACGCCTGCTCTACGTCGGCCGGGGCGTGGCCAAGCTGGACGACTGCGACGACGCGGCGGTCCGCACCCGCTACGGTGTGCCCGCCGACCGGTACGCCGACTTCGCGGCGCTGCGCGGCGACCCCAGCGACGGGCTGCCCGGCGTGGCCGGGGTGGGCGAGAAGACCGCCGCCCGGCTGATCGACCGCTACGGCGGGCTGGACGGCATCCTGGCCGCGCTCGACGACCCCCGCTCCGGTTTCGCGCCCGGGCTGCGGGCGAAGCTCGACGCCGCCCGGGACTACCTGGCCGTGGCGCCGAAGGTGGTCCGGGTCGCCACCGACGTGCCGCTGCCCGAGCTGGACCCGGCACTGCCCACGTCCCCCGCCGACCCGGACCGGCTGCTGGAGCTGGCGCAGCGCTGGAACCTGGCCGGCTCGTGCCGCCGTCTCGTCGACGCACTGGCCGGCGACCGATCGTGATCAGTTGATCACGATGGGCGGTCGGTGCTCCGCCGGGACGGGAACTGCGCGCCGGGCTGCGCCAGCGTCGACCGGGCCCGCAGGCCGACCGGGTCCGGCGCGGGTTCGGCGGCCACCGTCTGCGGCCCCTCGTCGAGCCGCGCGCTGACGTACGCGGCCCCGGCCCGGTCGTCGTCGGACGGCGCGGCGAGCAGCGCGTAGACGAGCCCGACCACGCCGAAGACCACCGCCAGCACGATCGGCACCAGCAGCCCGCTCACCTCGGTGCCGGAGGCCGGGCCGCGGCTCTCGTGCAGGTGCACCGACAGCGCGCTCATGCCGGTGAAGTGCATGCCGTTGACCGCGATGCCCATGACCAGCGCCGACGCGGCGATGGCGATCCCCCGGCGGACGGTCATCGCCAGCCAGAGCGCCACCGTGGCGGCCACGATCGCGATGACCACGGACAGCGTCACCCGCAGCGGGTCGTAGCCGAGCGAGCCGTCCAGGCGCATGGCGGCCATGCCGGTGTAGTGCATGGCCGCCACCCCGGCGCCGGTGAAGAACCCGCCGGCGATCAGCCGGGGCGCGGCGAGCCGGCCGGTGCCCACGATCGCCAGCCCGATGCCGACCGCCGCCACCGCGATCGCCGTGCTGGCGGCCGTCAGCGGCACGTCGTAGCGGATCCGGGTGCCGCCGACGGCGAACCCGAGCATCGCCATGAAGTGCATGGCCCAGATGGCGGTGCCGCCCAGCGCCCAGGCGGCGAGCAGGCCCCACCAGGCCCGCTGGCCGGCGCTCGTGGCGGTCCGGATCCGCCCGGCGCAGACCAGCCCGAGTGCCGAGCCGAGCACCGACAACGCGTAGCTGAGCGCGGGTGTGATCCATCCGTACTCGAAGTGATTGATCTCGCCCACGACGCCCTTCCCTCACCCTCGGCTCAGCGCGACCCACGGCGCCCGGGGCAATGATGGGATAGGCCCTGGCCAGGGCGTGCATCGACCCCCCGACAATTCGCGGGGTGGTGCCGCCGTGACACAGCGATGCGTCGATTTCCGGCAATCGCTGACCGAAAGTGACCGTCAGGCGGAGGCGTGGTAGGCCAGCACGCCACGGTTGACCGCCGCGATGGCCTGCCGGGCGGTAGAACGCAGCTCGGCCGAGGCGCCGCCCGAGTCGGCGACCTGCCCGAGCAGGTCGACCACCTGACGCGCCCAGCGGACGAAGTCGCCGGCCGGCATCTCCCCGTCGATCTGGTGGCCGCTGGCCAGCACCTTCGCCAGCGCCTCGCCGCGCGCCCACCGGTAGATCGGCCAGGCGAAGCCGAGATCCGGTTCCCGGGTCACGGCCAGGCCGCGCGCCGCCTCGTCCGCCTCGATGTCGCCCCACAGCTTCAGCGTCTCGTCGACCGCGTCGGCCACCGCGCCGCGCGGCAGCGACGCCCGCTCGTCGACGTCCCGCCGGGCCTCGAACACCACCACCGACACGGCGGCGGCCAGCTCGGCCGGGGACAGGCCGTCCCACACCCGGCGGCGCAGGCACTCGGCCACCAGCAGGTCCGCCTCGGTCCAGATCCGGGCCAGCATCCGTCCGGCGTCGGTGACCTCGCCGTCGGCGGCCAGGTAGCCGCGCGCCGTCAGCAACGCCACGATCCGGTCGAAGGTACGGGCTAGCGAGCCGGTCCGCCCGGACACCCGCTCACGCAGCTCCTCGGTGTCGCGTTCCAGCCGGCGCCGCCGCTCCGCCCAGCGGGCGTGCTCCTCCCGGTCCGGGCAGGCGTGACACGGGTGGGCGCGCAGCTCGACGCGGAGCTGGCTGAGCCGGTGGTCCTCCCCCGCCGCCTGACGGGACCGGCCGCCCCGCCGGCCGCCGTGCCGGTCCAGGCCGGTGCCGCTGACCGCGGCGGCCAGATCCCGCCGGGCCGCGGGCGATCGGTGGTTGAAGTGCTTCGGCACCCGGATGCGGGTGAGCACCTCGGCCGGAGTGGTGAAGTCGCCGGGGGTGACGCGTCCGGCCCAGCGGTCCTGGGTGAGGACCAGCGGCCGGGGCTCGCCGAACCCGCCGGTGGCCGGGTCCAGCACCACCGCCAGTCCGGCCCGCCGACCGGACGGCACCCGGATCACGTCACCGACCCGCAGCCGCTCCAGCGAGGCGACGGCCGCCGCCTTGCGCTGGGTCTGCCCCTGCCGGGCGATGGCGCGTTCCCGGTCGGCGATGGCCACCCGCAGCGCGAAGTACTCGTCGAAGTCGCCGTGGTGGCAGGCGGCCTCCGCGCCGTACGCGTCGATGGTCTCGGTGTTGCGCTGCACCTGACGGGCCAGACCCACCACCGACCGGTCGGCCTGGAACTGCGCGAACGAGGACTCCAGCAGTTCCCGGGCCGGCGCCGCGCCGACGCTGCCGACCAGGTTGACGGCCATGTTGTACGACGGCCGGAAGCTGGAACGCAGCGGGTAGGTGCGGGTGGAGGCGAGCCCGGCGACGTGCCGGGGGTCGGTCTCCGGCGACCAGACCACGACCGCGTGGCCCTCCACGTCGATGCCCCTGCGGCCGGCCCGGCCGGTGAGCTGGGTGTACTCGCCGGGGGTGAGGTCGACGTGGGCCTCGCCGTTGAACTTGACCAGGCGTTCCAGCACCACGCAGCGGGCCGGCATGTTGATGCCCAGCGCGAGCGTCTCGGTGGCGAAGACGGCCTTGACCAGCCCGCGGACGAACAGCTCCTCTACCACCTCCTTGAACGCCGGGAGCATGCCGGCGTGGTGCGCGGCCAGCCCGCGCTCCAGGCCGTCGAGCCACTCCCAGTAGCCGAGCACCGACAGGTCCTCGCCGGGGATGGCGGTGACCCGGGACTCCACCACCCGGCGGATCTCGGCGCGTTCCTCCGGCGAGGTGAGGCGCAGCCCGGCGGCGAGGCACTGCTGCACGGCGGCGTCGCAGCCGGCCCGGCTGAAGATGAACAGGATCGCCGGGAGCAGTCCCTCCCGGTCGAGCCGGTCGACGATGTCCGGGCGCATCGGGCCGCGCCAGCGGGGGCCGCGCCGCCCGCCGCCGGGACCGGCGCTGCGGCCCTCGCCCAGCTCCAGCCGGCGCATCGTGTCCCGGGTGTAGCGCAGCAGCTCGGGGTGCACGTCGTGCTTGCGGGCCGCGTCGGCGTCGTGGAACAGGTCGAACATCCGCTTGCCGACGAGCATGTGCTGCCACAGCGGCACCGGCCGGTGCTCGGAGACCACCACCGCGGTCTCGCCGCGCACGGTGACCAGCCAGTCGGCGAACTCCTCGGCGTTGGAGACGGTGGCCGACAGCGACACGAGCGTGACCGACTCGGGCAGGTGGATGATCACCTCTTCCCAGACCCCGCCGCGGAACCGGTCGGCCAGGTAGTGGACCTCGTCCATCACCACGTACGCCAGGCCCTCCAGCGTGGCCGAGCCGGCGTAGAGCATGTTGCGCAGCACCTCGGTGGTCATCACCACCACCGGCGCGTCGCCGTTGATCGCGTTGTCGCCGGTGAGCAGGCCGACGTGCTCGGCGCCGTAGCGGTCCACCAGGTCGTGGTACTTCTGGTTGGACAGCGCCTTGATCGGCGTGGTGTAGAAGCACTTGCGCCGGGTGGCGGGCGCGTCGCCGCCGGGCCGGCCGCGCAGCGCCAGGTGCACCGCGAACTCACCCACCACGGTCTTGCCGGCGCCGGTGGGAGCGCAGACCAGAACGCCGCTGCCCCGCTCCAGCGCCTCGCACGCCTCGCGCTGGAAGTCGTCGAGATCGAACCCGAGATCCAGCGAGAATTCGTCCAGGGCCGGGAAGGCGGAGGCCTGCGCGGCCCGGCGGCGCGCCGCGGCGTACCGCTCGGCGGGGCTCGACATGGATCCAAGATTAATCGGTGCCGCCGAGGAGTACCGGTCAAGGCCATCCGGCAGGACGGTCGGAGCGGTCGGTAGGGTGCACGACGTGCCGGACCGTACCGAACTGCCCCACGTCTCGAGCGGCGCCGACGACGCCGTCCGCCCGGGCCCGTCCCGCCGGCCGGTGGAGGCGGTGCTCTTCGACTTCCACGGCACCCTCGCCCAGGTGGAGGAGCCGCTGGCCTGGGTGCTAGCCGCCGCGTCCGCCTGCGGCGTCGAGCTGGACCGGATCCGGGCCACCTCGCTGGCCGACCGGCTGCTCACCGCCGGGCGTGCCGGCGGCCCGCTGCCGGCGCGGGTGCCGCCCCGGCTGGCCGAGCTGTGGGCCGACCGCGATCTCTACCCGCACGCGCACCGGGGCGCGTACACCGGGCTGGCCGAGACCGTGGACACCGGCATCGACGGGTTCGCCGACGCGCTCTACGAGCGGGTGCTGGTGCCCGAGGGCTGGGTGCCGTACCCGGACACCGCCCCCGTGCTGGGAGCGCTGCGCTCCGCCGGGGTGAAGGTGGCGGTGGTCAGCAACATCGGCTTCGACCTGCGGCCGCTGTTCGCCGCCTGGGACTTCGACGCGCTCGTCGACGCGTACGCCCTGTCGTACGAGGTGGGGCGCTGCAAGCCGGACCCGGGCATCTTCCTGCGGGCCTGCGGGATGCTCGGCGTCGACCCGGAGCGCACGCTCATGGTGGGCGACACGCCGGCCGACGCGGGTGCGGTGGCGGCCGGGTGCGGGGTGCTGGTGCTGCCCTGCGCCGACGCCGGCCGCCCCAACGGGCTCGGCGCGGTGCTCGACCTGGCCGGGGCCGCCTGAGCGCACACCCCCAGCGGCGCGAACCCGTCGCGGCGCACCGGCTACCGTCAGGGGCATGACCGGTGCCCACCCCTTGCCGCCGCGTGCGCCGGGACGGCTCGGCGGGGTCGCGCTGGTGCTCGGCGGGGCGCTGTCGGTGCAGTTCGGCTCCGCGCTGGCCGCGCTGCTGTTCCCGCGTACCGGGGTGGCCGGGGCGGTGACGCTGCGGCTGACCATCGGCGCGCTGCTGATGCTCGTGTTCTGCCGGCCGCGGGTACGCGGGTACGGGCGCCGCGACTGGGCGGCGGTGCTGGCGTTCGGGCTGGCCCTGGCCGGCATGAACTCGATCTTCTACCAGGCGATCGAGCGGATCCCGCTCGGCCCGGCCGTCACCCTGGAAGTGCTCGGCCCACTGGCGCTGTCGGTGATCGCCGCGCGCCGGGTGGCCGCCTGGTGCTGGGCCGCGCTGGCGCTGGCCGGGGTGGTCCTGCTCGGGCAGGGCGGGTTCGACCGGCTCGACCCGGCCGGCGCCGCGCTGGCGCTGACGGCGGGCGCCATGTGGGCCGCGTACATCGTCTGCTCGGCGCGGATCGGGGCGCGGTTCCCCGGCGCCGACGGGCTGGCCCTCGCCCTGACCGTCGCGGCGCTGCTCACCCTGCCGTTCGGGCTGGCCGACGGCGGCGGTCGCCTCGCCGACCCGGTGGTGCTGGGGCTCGGTACCGGGCTGGCGCTGCTCGCCTCGGTGCTGCCGTACAGCCTGGAACTGGCCGCGCTGCGGCGGCTGCCGACCGCGACGTTCGCGGTGATGATGAGTCTCGGCCCGGCGATCGCCGCGGTGGCCGGCTGGCTGGTGCTCGGCCAGGCGTTGCGCCCGGTCGAGGTGCTCGCCATCGCGCTCGTGGTGGCCGCGAGCGCCGGTGCGGTCCGCGCCGCCGCGCCGCCTCCTGCCGCGCCTCCGCCTTCGCCGCCGGCCGTTCCCGGCGAGCTGTCTCAGGCGGACCTGGCCGGGGTCAGCGCAGCAGCCGCAGCGCCGCCGGCACGGCGGTGACGGTCACCGGCAGGTCGAGGGAGCGTTCCCCGTCGGCGTACGTGGTGATGCCCTCGGCGGCCAGCTCCACCGTCCGCGCCCGGTGGACGCGCGCCAGCGGGTGCGTGACGTGGGTGCCCCGGTAGATCTGCGGCTTGACCCGCATCAGCGTGCGCCTGTCGAAGCGCCCGCCGACCACCACGTCCAGCAGGCCGTCGTGCGGGTCGGCGTCCGGGCAGATCCGCATGCCGCCGCCGTAGCTGGCCGTGTTGCCGACCGCGACCAGCACCGCGTCCACCTCCTGCGCCACCCCGTCGAGGACCAGCCGGTAACGGCGTGGCCGCAGCCGGGCCAGCTCCACCACGATCGCCAGGTCGTACCGGCGAGGGCCGCGCGGCCAGCGCATCCGGTTGGCGCGTTCGTTGACGATCGCGTCGAAACCGGCCGCGAGCACCGCACCGAACCAGCGGTCGGCCTCCCCGGGCCGGGACAGCCGCGCCAGGTCCACCGGCCGGGCGCGGCCGGCGGCGAGCGCCGCGGTGATCACCTCGACGGCGGCCGTCGGGTCGGCCGGGAAGCCGGTGTCCACCGCGAAGTCGTTGCCGGTGCCCGCCGGGACCGGCCCGAACGGCACGTCGGTGCCGGCGACCGCCTGCAACGCGCGGTGCATCGTGCCGTCGCCGCCCACCGCCACGAGCGCCCCGGCACCGCCGGTGACCGCGGCGTGGCACGCCGCCTCCGCCTCGGAGGGGGTACGCGCGCGCAGCAGCTCGACCGGGCGGCCCGCCGCGGCGAGGCGCTCCAGGATCCCGGGCAGCAGTCCGCGGTGCCGCCCCCGGCCCGCTGTCGGGTTGGCGAGCACGGCGACGGGGCAGGGCGGGACATGATCGTGCGCGGTCACGGCGAGCACCGTACGGCACGGCTCGCGCCGCCCACCAGAGGCAGGTCAGGCGGCGAATGTCCGGCGCACGCCGACGGCGCCCGGCAGGGGGTGCCGGGCGCCGTGGCGGGGGTGGGTCAGGGCAGGTCGATCGGGCGCAGCACCCGGTCCACCGCGTGCGCGATCTGCTTGTTGCCCTTGTTGATGTCGTACCGAACCACCCGCGCGTTGCGGTCGCTGGTGTCGGCGTCGACCAGGCGCACCTCGCGGCCGTACCAGCAGCGCTTCACGTCCACCTCGACGGTGGCGCCGAGCGCGGTGGTCAGGTCCGCGCCGTCGGCCTTCAGCGCCGCCTTCCGGTCGATCGTCGCGCCGGGCACGACGTGGTAGAGCAGGACGTCCTCCACGGTGTCGACGCCCAGGCCGGCGACCGCGTCGAACGCGGCCTTCTCGCCGGGCAGCTTCCTCGCGGCGGTGATGTCCCGCACCAGCTCGCGGAACGCGTAGTCGTTCGGCACGAACGCGGTCAGCGCGACGGTGCCGTCGGTGAGCACCTTCACCGGCGAGTCCGGCTTGGCCTGCAACACCGTCAGGACCGCCTTCGTGAGGACGTCGAAGTCCCGCGAGTTGCGGTCGAAGCCGCTCTTGTCGGCGGTGAGCACTGCCGCCAGCGACCGCGTACCCGGCTGCTTGGCGCCGGCCTGGGCGGGCACGGCGACGGCGGTGGTGGCCACCGCCGCGGCGGTGGCGCCCACGGCCAGCCGGGCGGCGAGACGAGCGATGTTCATCGGGGAGCCTTTCGTCGAAGCGACCAGGTCCGTGACTGTCGTCACGACCATTGCTTCGCCCCGACCGTCCCCGGTGGATGCACCCGGATCGACCGACTTCGGATCGACGGTGTTGCGCCTCAGCGGACCACCAGCGGCTTGCTCACCGACGGCACGCCGTCGCCCTTGACCTTCAGCGACCAGTCACCCGCCGCGCCCAGCGTCACCACGGTCTCGGCGGTGCCGTTGGCCTCGGCCTTCATCTCGGCGACCCGCTTGCCCTCGGGGTTGAGCACGTACAGCGTCCGGGCCCCGGCGGTCTTGTTCGTCACCTTGAACGCGAGCTTCTCGCCGGGCTCGGCGATCAGCGCGTCCACGCCGTTCATCGCGTCGTCGGTCAGCTCGATCGTCACCGACCGGTCGTAGGCCACCTCGGCCGCGGCGCTGGCGAGATTGCCGTCGTCGGAGACGGTGATCCGGGTCCGCACGCCGTCGCCCTGCCGGCCCGGCTTGCAGGCCACCTCGTACGTGCCGGTCTGCAGCGACGCGCGCAGGTCGCCGGTGCGGCCCGCCGGCACGTCCGCGACCTCGGCGATCACCTTGGTGAAGGCGTCACCCTCCCGGCCGTAGACGTAGACCCCGGTGGCCTGCTGACCCCGGTTGGTCACTGTGAACGTGACGGTGCCCGGCGTGAACAGCGTGGTGGTGACCTCGCAGCTGGTGTCGGTGGCGGTCACCGGCACCTGCTGGCCTTTCGGCGCGGGCTCGTCGTCACCGCAGGCGGTGAGCGCGGTGGCCGCGCAGAGGACGGTCAGGACGGCGGCGGTACGGCTCTTCATCGGGTTCTCCGGAGCGCAGGTCAGACGGGCTGACCGGAACGGGGCGCCGACGCACCCCGGCACACCGCCCGGGGGGCTCGGCGGAGTCAGCAGAGTCTAAGCGGGTACGGCGTCCCGGCAAGGCCCGAGGGCGGCCCGATGTCCGGTCCGGACCGGCCCCGGGGCGGGGCGGTCCGTCCGCGGGGCATGATGGCGGCATGCGGCTGGTCTCCCTGCTCCCCTCCGCCACCGAGATCGTGTACGCGCTCGGCCTCGGTGACGACCTGGTCGGCGTCACGTTCGAGTGCGAGGTGCCAGCGTCGTACCGGTCGGGCACCACTGTGGTCGTCGGCGGCCGGGACACCCGGGGCATGAGTCCCGGCAACATCGACGCGTACGTCCGGGCGCAGGTGGCGGCCGGTGCCGACCTCTACACGCTGCACGCCGGCGCGCTCGCCGGGCTGGACCCGGACCTGATCCTCACCCAGGACCTGTGCCGCGTCTGCGCGCTCCCCTCGGGCCGGGTCGCCGACGCCGTGGAGCACCTGGGGTGCCGGGCCGACGTGCTGTCGCTCGACCCGTACACCCTCGACGACGTGCTGGAGTCGATCCGCGCGGTGGGCGCGGCGGCCCGGGTGCCGGATCGCGCGGAGGCCCTGGTCGACGGCCTGCGTGCCCGGCTCGCGGCGGTCGGCGCGGCGGTGGCGGGCCGGCCCCGGCGGCGGGTCGCGGTGGTCGAATGGGTGGACCCGCCGTTCGGCGCCGGGCACTGGATCCCGGACCTGGTCGACGTCGCCGGCGGCGAGCCGGTCGCCACCCACCGGGGCGCCCGGTCCGCGCCGACCACCTGGGACGCCCTGCGGGCCGCCCGCCCCGAGGTGGTGCTGGTCGCGCCGTGCGGGTTCCGCCTCGACGGCGCGGCCGAGCAGGCCGCCACGGTGGCTGGGCACTTCCCGGACGCGCAGGTGTGGGCGCTGGACGCGGACGGGCTGATCGTGCGCGCCGGCCCGCGCCTGGTCGACGGCGCCGAGACGATAGCCGCGATCCTGCACCCCGAGTCCGTCCCCCCACCCCACCCCGAAACAGCCCACCGCCTAACC
>NZ_RCVK01000156.1:0-18533 GCF_003667485.1 Micromonospora sp. BL1 | reverse complement strand
GGGTTAGGGCGGGGGGTAGTGCTGGTCGTGGGCCTGCCTCGGGCCGCAGACCGACGCGCGGGAGCACATCGAGCGGGAGCCGTCCGCGTCCAGGCGGACCGTGACCGCGTCGCGCGGGACACTGTGGCCGACCACCTTGCCCTCGCCCTGCGGCGTGGACACCCGGCTGCCGACCGCAGGGGCCGACTCCTGGAACTTCTGATACAGCGGATGCTCGTACTTCAGGCAGCACATCAGCCTCCCGCACGCACCGGAGATGCGCAGCGGGTTGAGCGGCAGGTCCTGGTCCTTCGCCATCCGGATGGTCACCGGCTCGAAGTCGGTGAGGAACGTGGCGCAGCACAGGTCACGACCGCAGGAGCCGATGCCGCCCTGCACGCGGGCGGAGTCGCGGGCGGACAGCTGCCGCAGCTCGACCCGGCAGTGCAGCGTGGCGCCCAGGTCGCGGACCAGCGAGCGGAAGTCGACGCGGTGCGGCGCGGTGAAGTAGATCGTGGTGCGGTCGCTGCCGTTCTCCGGCGTGGCCAGGACGTGGTCGACGGCGACCACCTTCATCGGCAGGCCGTGTTCGCGGATCAGCCGCTTGGCGGCCACCTTCGCCTCGGCCTTGCGCCGGCGCAGCATCTCGTCGCGGCGCAGGTCGTCGTCCCCGGCGATCCCGGCGAGTTTCGGGAAGCTGTCGGTGTCCTCACTGACCCACTGCGCGGCCCACACGCACTCGGCCACCTCGGGCCCCTCGTCGGTGGGCACCAGCACCCGGTCGCCCACCTGCGGGCGCCACTCGCCCGGGTCGAGGTAGTAGAGGCGCCCGTACCGGTTGAAGCTGACCGCGCAGAGCATGCCCATGCGCCACACCCTACGCGGATCGACGCGCGCCGCACGGCGCACCTGTCGCCGCCCGGTCACCCACCGCAGCGATCACCGTCGACGACCCGGCCGAACCGGCCCCATCGCCTCGCCCGGACGGCTGAATCTCCGGCGGGCCCCTGACAAACACCGCCCGGACGCGTTGAGTGAAGGCATACCTGCGGGGGGTGCAGGGGAAGGCCACGGCGCCGCCGCCGTCACCCGGCCACGGCCGGACCGGCGCGCGGCGCCGTGGACCGTCAGTAGCCGATCCGGGTGGTGCCGCCGTAGCGCGGGGCGGTGGTGGCGCGGTCCCGCCACTGTGTCTCGGCCAGGCTCGGCCCCCACTGGCGCAGCAGCGTCTCGGCGCCGTCGTAGGCCACCCCGAGCACACCCAGGACCCTCGTGGCGATCTCCGCCGCGGCCGCCGCCCCGGCCCGTCCGGCCTCGGCGCCGGGCCGGGTCGCCGCGTGCACCGCGACCGCCTCCGCCGAGCCCAGCACCTCGGCCAGCGCCCGGGCCAGCGCGGCCCGGCTGCCCTCCACCCAGCCGGCCAGCGCGTCGGCGTAGCCCGCCGTCGACTCCAGCCGCCCGACCAGGCTCTCCGGGCCTTCGTCCAGGTGCCGCAGCAGGGCGGCACGTGCCTCGTCGTACGCCGACGCGGCGGCGCCGGACCAGGCGACCTGGTCGGCCAGCATGGCGCAGGTGTCGTCGTACCCCCGGACGAGCCGGCGCACCGCGTGGCCGGCGCCGGTCAGCGGCGCGGGATGCAGGTCGAGGAACTCGCGCACGGCCGCGCCGGGAAGCACCTGCATGCGGCGCAGCAGCGGCCAGAGCCGGTGGCCCTCGGGCGCGCCGGCGGCCAGCAGCGTGTCGACGCGGGCGAGCAGGTCGAGGCCGGGCTCGGCGAGGCGGTCGAGCGCGTCCATCAGGCCTCCCGGGCCAGCCGCCGGGCGACCGCGTCGTCGGCGGCGGCGTAGCGGTCGGCGGCGCTGCGCAGCGCCGCTGCGGCGGCGGCCATCCGGACGGCGGCGGCCTGCGCCTCGCGTGCCCGGTCGGCGGTGGCGAGGGTCCACTGGCGGTGCAGCGCGCGGCCCACCTCGCCGGGGCGGCCGGTGGCGTGCGCGCCGAACGCGGGATGCGGCGGGTCGGTGGCGGTCACCGTGCGGGACAGGGTGGCGAGGGTCGCGCCGGCCTCGTCGAGACGGGCGGCCAGGGCACGCAGCGTCTCCATGTCAGGCCCCCGCCAGCGGCCGGTAGGCCGCGAACGTCTCGTTGTGCAGCTTCTCCCGCGCCCACTGCGCCGCGTCGGCGGCGGCGGTGACCGCGGCCTGCACCGAGCCGGCCACGTCGCGCGGACTGCGGTGGTGCAGCGGGCCGAGGAAGCGCACGTCGGTGATCCGCCCGCCGGCGGTCACCACCACCTCGACGAGCCCGTCGGGTGAGCGGACGGTGACCTCGACCGTCGCGACCGCCTGGTCGAACTCGGCCTGCAGGTTCTCGATCCGGCGGTAGCGCCGCACCGCCTCCTCGATCCAGGCCTCGTCGATCTCGCCCCGCGGCATCGGCGGACTCCTCCCGGCCGGTCCGGCCTTCACTGAGCGTGCCGCCTCGGTCACCGCGGCATCACCGGACCGTACCGCACGGCAATCGCGCGTGTCGATGCCCTGTGGACAGTGCGGGAGGGCCCGGTTCAGCCGCGCCAGAGGGCCAGCATCATCGCCTCCACCGCGATCCGCGGCTTGACGTTCGCCTCGATCGCCGCGCGGCACTCCAGCACCGCCTCCAGGCGGCGCAGCGAGCCCTCGGCGTCCCACTTCTGCGCGCCCGCCGAGGCGAGCGACGCGGTGTCGGTGTGCACCGGGGCGACAGGCGCCCGCAGGGCCATGATGAGCGCGTCCCGGTAGAACCCGGCCAGGTCGACCAGGGCCCGGTCCAGCGCGTCCCGCTGGGCGCGGGTGGCCCGCGACTTCTGCCGCTTCTCCAGGTCCTTGAGCTGACCCGCCGCGCCGCGCATGGCGCCGGCCGCGCCCCGGCCGGTGCCGCCCGCGCCGAGCGCCGTCTGCAACGCCGTACGCTCCGCCTCGTCGATCTCCGCGACGGAGGCGGCGGCCTCCGCCTCGGCGGCCTCGATCAGCGCCGAGGCCGCGTCGAACGCCGCGCCCACGCCGGTCAGCCGGCGCGGCACGGCCAGCACCGCGTCGCGCCGCTGCCGGGCCTCCGGGTCGCGGGCCAGCCGCCGGGCCCGGCCCACGTGCCCCTGCGCCGCCGCGGCGGCCCACTCGGCCACGTCGGGCGCGATGCCGTCGCGGCGGACCAGCACCTCGGCCACCGCGGCCGGCGGCGGCTGCCGCAGCGGTACGACCCGGCAGCGCGACCGGATGGTCACGGAGATGTCGTCCGGGTGGGTGGACGGGGCGCAGAGCAGGAAGACGGTACGCGGCGGCGGCTCCTCGATCGCCTTGAGCAGCGCGTTGCCGGCAGCCTCGGTGAGCCGGTCGGCGTCCTCGATGATCACGATCTGCCACCGGCCGCCGGAGGGCGCGCTGGCCGCTCGCAGCACCAGCGCGCGCATCTCGTTGACGCCGATGGACAGGCCCTCGGGCACCACGAGGCGTACGTCCGCGTGAGTGCCGGTGAGCGTGGTGTGGCAGCCGGGGCAGGTGCCGCACCCGGTGCCGTGCACGCACTCCAGGGCGGCGGCGAACGCGCGGGCGGCCACCGAGCGGCCCGATCCGGGCGGGCCGGTGAAGATCCAGGCGTGGGTCATGCCGGCGCCCGGATCGGCCGGTGCCGGAGCCGGGTCGCCGTCGTACTCCTCGGCGAGCGCGTCGAGGTCGTCGTGCCCGCCCGCGGGGGCCGTCACCGGCGCGCGCAGCAGGGCGGCGGCCGAGGCGGCGGCCCGCCGCAGCATGGCCACCGCCTCGTCCTGCCCGACCAGATCGCCGAAGACGTCGGTCATCGCCGGGGTTGCTCCATCGTCACCAGCTCCGCGTCGGATAACTCGGGCTGGACCGAGGTGTCCGGGCCCTGCGCCGGACGGGGGTGCACGATGCCGCCCGGGTCGGCCAGCAGCTCGCCCACCCGGCGGGCGACCGCGTCGGCGGTCTCCGCGATCGGGCGGGACGCGTCGAGCACCAGGTATCGCTTCGGGTCACCGGCGGCGAGGTCGAGGAAGGCGTACCGGACCCGCTCGTGGAACGTCAGCGACTCGGCCTCCAGCCGGTCGGTGCCCTCGTTGCGGTCCTCGACCCGGCTCAGGCCGGTACGCGGCTCGACGTCGAGCAGAACCACCAGGTCGGGCTTGAGGCCGCCGGTGGCCCAGGACGAGAGCCAGGAGACCTCGTCCACCGGGAGCGTCCGGCCGGCGCCCTGGTAGGCGAGCGACGAGTCGACGTACCGGTCGCTGATCACCACCGCGCCCCGCACCAGCGCCGGGCGGACGACAGTGGCCACGTGGTGCGCCCGGTCGGCGGCGTAGAGCAGCGCCTCGGCGCGCGGCGACGGCGCCTCGTCCGGGGCGGTGCCGAGCACCAGGGAGCGAATCCGCTCGCCGACCGGCGTGGCGCCCGGCTCGCGGGTGACCACCACGTCGCGGCCCTGCGCGCGCAGCCGGTCGGCGAGCTGGGCGAGCTGGGTGGACTTGCCTGCGCCCTCGCCGCCCTCGAAGACCACGAACAGGCCGCTGGAGACGAACGGCTCGGCCGGCATCAGCGGACGGCCCCGGATCGAGCCCCAGAGGTCCGCGAGGACCGGTACGCCCTTCTTGTCGTCCATCTGGCCGAACGCGCTGATCCCGGCGATGATTCCGGCCGCGCCGGCGGCGAGCAGCAGCAGGCGGGTGGAGGAGATGGAGATGCCCAGGTCGGCGATGGTGAGCTGGCGGGAGCCGCCGACGCCGACCAGGAGGCTGCTGAGCGCGATGGCCAGGATCAGCACCAGCCGGGTGCCGATCTGCACCACCGCGAAGACCCGGCCGCGCACCTCGTCGGCCACCTCGCCGCCGAGCAGCGTGGTGCCGGCCAGGAACGCCATGCCGGCGCCCGCGCCGACCAGGATCGCGCCGAGGATGGCCATGGACAGGTGGATGGCGAAGGCGAGCACCAGCACCGAGGCACTGGCGAGCACGATGCTCATGCCGAACCAGCGGCGGCGGGACATGTCCCGCACGATCATCGGCCCGAGCCCGATGCCGAGCGCCAGGCCGACGAAGATCGCGCCGAAGAGCAGCGAGAACGCGGCGTCACCGGCGCCGAGCGAGTTGGCGAAGAACTTGCCCGTGCCGACCACGATGCCGCCGCCGGCGAACGCGCCGAAGATGCCCAGCACCAGGCCTCGGACGAGCGGGGTCTGGCCGATGTATTTCCAGCCCTCGGAGAACTGCCGGAACATGCTCTGCTCGGTGCGCTCCGCCTCGCCGCGCTGGGCCTCGCTGATCTCCTTGATCCCGAACGCCACCACGAGCGCGGTGGCCAGCCGGGAGAAGGCGTTGAACCAGAGCGCCAGCTGGGCCGGTTCGGCCCAGTTCGGCAGGTCGCCGCCGACCGCGCCGGGCAGGCCGCGGGTCAGCACGGCCAGGGCGACGGCCGCCGCGACCGGCGTCAGGCCGTACGTGGTGATCAGCGTGAGCTGGTTCGCCGCCTCCAGCCGGGTACGCGGGATGAGGTTGGGGACCGCCGCCTCCTTGGCCGGGATCCACAGCAGGGTGATCGACTCGATCAGGAACGTGGCGATCAGCGCCCAGCCGACCACCAGCCCGCCCGCGGCGCCGGTGAGCGCGTACAGCGGGATCGAGGCGAACAGCACGAAGCGCAGCAGGTCGCAGATGACCATCGTCCACCGGCGGTCGAACCGGTCGGCGAACACGCCCGCCACCGGGCCGAGCACCAGCGCCGGGAGCAGCCGGATCGCCGTCACACCGCCGAACGCGGCGCCCTGGGCGGTGCTGCCGGAGACCTGGGAGGCGGCGAACAGCGCGGTGGCGAGCAGGCCGAGCCAGTCGCCGAAGGAGGCGGCGCTGAGCACGATCCACAGCCGGCGGAACGGCCGGATGCGCAGCACCGACCGGATGGCGGCGGCACCGGAGTGGTCGGCGGCTGTCCCGGGCGACGACACGCCGGGCGACTCGCCGTTGTTCTGGCTTTCGATGGCCGTACCTCCACGTGCCGGCCCAGGTCTGGGCATCCCCGGTGGAACACTCTAGTCGCGCAGGAAGGGTCGTCCCCCGCGACATTCACCTGCTCGCCGAGCCTAGGCCGCCGGGACCACCGCCCGCAGCCCGGACAGACGCGAGGGTATTTCGCATTGCCGTCCAGACAGTTAGCGTGCAGACGTGGCCATCGACCGTGACAAACTTCGCGATCGTCTCGACCGGGCGACCGCTCACCTCGACCCGCCGTACGCCGTCGTCGACCTCACCGCGTTCGACACCAACGCCGAGGCGCTCGCCGGCCGGTCCGGCGGCAAGCCGCTGCGCGTGGCGAGCAAGTCGGTACGCGTCCGCGAGTTGCTGACCCGGGCACTCAAGCGGCCCGGGTGGCACGGCGTGATGGCCTTCACGCTCCCCGAGGCGCTGTGGCTGGTCCGCTCCGGGGTCAGCGACGACGTGCTCGTGGCGTACCCGACGGCCCACCGGGGCGGCCTCGCCGAACTGGCCGCCGACCCGGCACTCGCCGACGCGGTGACGCTGATGATCGACGACACCGGGCAGCTCGACCTGATCGACGCGGTGTGCCCGCCCGCGGGCCGCCCCGCGCTGCGGGTCTGCCTCGACCTGGACGCCTCCTGGCGCCCGCTGGGAGGCCGGGTGCACGTCGGCGTGCGCCGCTCCCCGGTGCACAGCGCCACGGCGGCCGGCGCGCTCGCCGCCGCCGTCGCCGGCCGGCCGGGCTTCCGGCTGGTCGGCCTGATGTCGTACGAGGCACAGATCGCCGGCCTGGGCGACGCGCCGCCCGGACAGGCGGTGCTCGGCTCGGCGATCCGGGTCGCGCAGCGCGGGTCGTACCGCGAACTGCTGGCCCGCCGCTCCGCCGCGGTCGGCGCGGTCCGGGAGCACGCCGACCTGGAGTTCGTCAACGGCGGCGGCACCGGCAGCGTGGCCGCCACCAGCGCGGACCCCGCGGTCACCGAGGTCACCGCGGGCTCCGGCCTGTACGGGCCGACGCTGTTCGACGCGTACCGTGCCTGGCAGCCCACCCCGGCGGCGTTCTTCGCCTGCGCGGTGGTCCGCCGCCCGGCGCCCGGGCTGGCGACGGTGCTCGGTGGCGGCTGGATCGCCTCCGGCCAGGCGGCGACCAGCCGGCTGCCCCGGCCGTGGCTGCCGGACGGGCTGAAGCTGCTCGGCGCGGAGGGCGCCGGCGAGGTGCAGACCCCGCTGGCCGGGAAGGCCGCGGACACCCTGCGCGTCGGCGACCGGGTGTGGTTCCGCCACGCCAAGGCGGGCGAGCTGTGCGAGCACGTCAACGAGGTGCACCTGGTCGAGGGGGACGCGGTGGTCGCCACCGTGCCGACCTACCGGGGCGAGGGGCACGCGTTCCTCTGAGCCGCTCGCGGCTCTGCCCCACCACGTGACGACGGCGGGTCCCGACGCACTCTCAGAACCCGCCGTTCAACGTGCCGCTCAGCCCTGGTGGGCGACCTCCGTGGGGGCGTTCACCTGCCGGTGCAGGTACTCCCGGATGAGCGCCTTCGCCTCGACCAGCACCCGCTCGTCGCCGTCGGTGCGGCGGCGGAAGGCCAGCTTGATCAGGGCGTCCGCGGCCTCCACCGCGACCTCCAGGTGGAACCGCAGGTCGGGCACCCCGGCGAGGCCGAAACGCTCGGTGAGTACGCGGGCGAGCTGCTCCGCGATGACCCCGTTGTTGTCCCGCTGGTCGTCCAGCAGGTGCAGGTCGACCACGTCGCCGAAGTGCAGGGTACGGAAGCCTGGAACGGTGCGGTGCATCGAGATGTACTCGTCGATCGCCGCGTCGACCCCGTCCCACCAGTGGGTCAGGTCGTCCGAGGAGAACCGCTCGTCGAGCCGCTGGAGGTAGGACTCCATGGTGCGCAGGGTCAGTGCCTGCACGATCGCCCGCTTGTCCGGAAAGAACTGGTATACCGACCCGATCGCCACCTCGGCACGCTCGGCGAGCAGGGTCGTGGTCAGCCCTTCGTACCCCACCTCGTCGACGAGCTCGGCGCAGGCGTCCAGCATCCGCTGGACCCGCGCGACACTTCGGCCCTGCACCGGTACTCGACGCAGCGGCCCGGTCGTGGCGGCTGGTGTGGACACTCGGCGCCACCCCCCTTCGACGGATGAACATATCTGCACGTCACGAGTCTGTGACTACCGGTACAACGAGCCGGGCTCGATTGCGGTATTTACCAGGCACAACGTTCCTGATATGAATTCAGTTCATATTCATGTCGAGGAGTGGCCGCGATGACCGGTACCACCGCCACCTGGTCCAACTGGGCCGGCAACCAGCACAGCACCGCGCTCCTCACCGTGCGCCCGCGTAGCGTCTCCGACGTCGTCGAGGCGGTCCGCCAGGCCACCGCGGCGGGCCGGACCGTCCGGGCCACCGGCAGCGGCCACTCGTTCACCGCCACCGCCGTCGCCGACAGGCACCGGATCGACCTCGCCGAGCTGGAGACCGACGTCACAGTCGACGTGGCGCGCCGCCTGGTCACCGTACCGGCCGGGATGACGTTGCACACGCTCAACGATCTGCTCGCCGGGCACGGCCTCGCGATGCCGAACCTCGGCGACATCGACGCCCAGACCATCGCCGGTGCGCTCTCCACCGGCACCCACGGCACCGGGGCGAAGCTGGGCTGCCTGTCCACCTTCGTGGCCGGGCTGACGCTGGTCACCGGCACCGGCGAGGTGCTGCGCTGCTCGGCCGAGGAGAACCGCGACGTCTTCGACGCCGCCCGGGTCGGGCTCGGCGCGGTGGGCGTGCTGGTCGAGGTCACGCTGCGCTGCGTGGACGCCTTCGTGTTGCGCGCGCACGAACGCCCGGCCCCGCTCGCCGAAGTGCTCGACGACCTCCCCGGCCTGTACGACGCGCACGACCACGCCGAGTTCTACTGGTTCCCGTACACCGACCGGGTGCAGGTCAAGACCAACGACCGGGTACCCGCCGACGACCAGCCACTGCCCGGCTGGCGCGGCTGGCTGGACGACGAGTTCCTCTCCAACACCGTCTTCGCCGGCGCCTGCCGCCTCGGCCGCGCCGTACCCGCCCTCGCACCCCGGATCAGCGCCGTCTCCGCCCGCGCGCTCACCGAACGCACCTACACCGGCCGCTCCGACCGCGTGTTCTGCACGCCGCGCCGGGTCCGCTTCGTGGAGATGGAGTACGGGCTGCCGCGCGAGGCACTGCCCACCGCGCTGGCCGAACTGCGCCGGATCGTGGACCGGCTGCCGTTCAAGGTGCTGTTCCCGGTCGAGGTGCGCTTCACCGCCGCCGACGACATCTGGCTGTCCCACTCGTACGGGCGGGACTCCGCGTACATCGCCGTGCACCAGTACGTGGGCATGCCGTACGAGCCGTACTTCCGCGCGTTCGAGCAGGTGGCGACGGAGTTGGGCGGCCGCCCGCACTGGGGCAAGCTGCACTGGCGCGACGCGGAGTCCCTGGCCACTGCCTACCCGAGATTCGCCGACTTCCAGTCCGTCCGCTCCCGCCTCGACCCCTCCCACATCTTCCAGAACCCCTACTTGACCCAGGTCCTGGGCGCCTGACCCGCCTAGCGGGGATCTTGGTACGGGGCCGCCCCTTGAAGGGCGTTCCCGTACCAAGATCTCGGCGGCTGTCCACAGGGGCAACAGGGACGACGGGACAGCGGGTGGGATTCATGTGTGGAGATGCCGGGGGATGACGCGGACGAGTTGAGCTGGTTGCTGTTCCATCAGGAACGGGTGCTCGAAGCGACGCAGGCTCGACGGTTCCTGTCCGAGAAGGCGATCCGGCACCGGCTGGGCAGCGGGCGCTGGCGGCAGGCGCACCGGCGCGTCTACGTCACCCACAACGGGCCGGTGGGTCCGAAAGAGTGGCGTTGGGTGGCGGTGCTCGCGGCGGGACCGGCAGCGACGCTGGGTGGACTCACCGCGGCCCAGGCATGGGGCCTGCGGCGCTATGAGAGCCGGCTGGTGCATCTGCTGCTGCCGGCCCGGCATCAGACGCGAACCCTGCTACCGGGTGTGCGGATCCATCGCACCACCGCACTGCCGCCGGAGGACGTGCTGGACCTCGGCAAGCCCCGCCGGACCATGCCGGCCCGCTCGCTCGTCGACGCGGCACAGTGGGCGGCGACCGACGAGGAGGCACGGGCTGTCATCGCGGCAGGCTTCCAGCAACGCCTGGTCTGGGGCGACGACCTGCATCGGGTGCTGGAGCGGCTCCCTCGCGCACGTCGGCGCCGGCTGATCCTGGCGACCGCCGCGGACGCGGCCGGCGGCGCTCACTCCCTCGCCGAAATCGACTTCCTCGATCTCGTCCGGGGGGCCGGGTTACCCGAACCGTCCCTCCAGGTCGTCCGGCGTGACGCCACCGGGCGGCGCCGCTACCTGGACGTCTGGTTCGAGCGGTGGCGGGTGCACGTCGAGATCGACGGTGGGCAGCACCTCGACCCGAGGACCGCCTGGGCGGACATGCAGCGGCAGAACGACGTCTGGACCACCGGTGACCGGGTCCTGCGCTTCCCCGCGTGGGCCGTCCGCAACGACCCGACCCGCGTCGTGACCCAGTTGCGCGCCGCCCTGCGATCCTCAGGTTGGCCCGGCTGAGATCTTGGTACGGACCCGCCCTTCCAGGCGCCTCCGTACCAAGATCACTCGTTCGGGGTTGAGGTCGCCTTCTTGGGGGCGGCCTTCTTGGCCGTCGTCTTCTTCGCGGCCGTCGCCTTCTTGGCCGCCGTGGTCTTCTTCGCCGCCGTCGTCTTCTTCGCCGGGGCGGCCTTCTTCGCGGCCTTCTTCTTCGGCGCCGGACCCTTCGCGCGCTTCTCGGCCAGCATCTCCGACGCCTGCTCCAGCGTCAGCTCCTCCGGCGTCTGCCCGCGCCGCAGCGACGCGTTGAACTCGCCGTCGGTCACGTACGGCCCGAAGCGCCCGTCCTTGATCACCAGCGGCTTCTCGGTGAGCGGGTCGTTGCCCATCTCCCGCAGCGGCGGCGCGGCGGCCCGGCGCTGGCGCGTCTTCGGGGCGGCCAGCAACGCCAGCGCCTCGTCCAGCGTGACGGTGAACATCTTGTCTTCGGAGTCCAGCGAGCGGAACTCGTCACCGCGCTTGACGTACGGGCCGTAGCGGCCGTTGTTGGCGAACACCTCGGCGCCGTCCGGGGCCACGCCGATCAGCCGGGGCAGGCGCAGCAGCTGCAACGCCTGCTCCAGGGTGAGGCTGTCCGGCGACTGCGAGCGCAGCAGCGAGGACTTGCGCTCGCCGCTTGCCACGTACGGGCCGAACCGGCCGGACTTGAGCACGATCGGCTCGCCCGTCGACGGGTCGTCGCCGAGCTTGCGCTCACCGCCGCCGCCGAGGAACAGCTCGTGCACCTTCTCCGGGGTCAGCTCGTCGGGGGCCAGTCCCTCCGGGATCGGCGCCCGGTCGCCCTGCGAGCCGCCCTCCTCGCCCTCACCCTCACCCGAGGCCGGGGCCGAGCCCGAAACCGCGCCGGGCAGCGCCCGCTGGAGGTACGGCCCGTACCGGCCGACCCGGACGACGACCTCGCGGCCCTCGTCGTCGGTGAACAGCGGGATGGAGTTGACGCTGCGCGCGTCGATCTCGCTGAGGTTCTCGGTGACCAGCTTCTTCAGGCCACCGGCGTGCGCGATGGCCTGGTCGCCGGTGCCGTTGGTGCTGCCGAAGTAGAAGGAGGTGAGGAAGTCGACGGCGGCGTGGTCACCACCGGCGATCTCGTCCAGCTCGTTCTCCATGCTGGCGGTGAAGTCGTAGTCGATCAGGCGCGGGTAGTGCCGCTCCATCAGCCCGATCACCGCGAACGCCAGGAACGACGGGATCATCGCCTGGCCGCGCTTCACCACGTACCCGCGGTCCTGGATCGTCTGCATGATCGACGCGTACGTGGAGGGCCGGCCGATGCCCAGCTCTTCGAGCGCCTTGACCAGCGACGCCTCGGTGTAGCGGGAGGGCGGCTGGGTGTGGTGGCCCTGCGCGGCCAGCTCGTCGGCGGTCAGCGGCTGGTCCTTGACCAGCGTGGGCAGCCGCCGCTCGGCGTCCTCGGCCTCGGCGTTCTCGTCGTCGCTGGACTCGACGTACGCGCGCAGGAAGCCCGGGTCGGTGATGGTCTTGCCGGTCGCGCCGAAGTCGGCCTCCTCCTGGGCGGAGGAGACGGCGCGGATGCGCACCGACACGCTGGAGCCGACCGCGTCGGTCATCTGCGAGGCGATGGTGCGCCGCCAGATCAGCTCGTAGAGCTTGAACTCCTCGGCGGACAGCTCCTTGGCCACCTCGCCCGGGGTGCGGAAGTTGTCGCCCGCGGGACGGATCGCCTCGTGCGCCTCCTGCGCGTTCTTCACCTTGCCGGTGTAGCGGCGCGGCTCCGGCGGCACGCTGCGCTCGCCGTACAGCTCGACGATCTGCCGACGGGCGGCCGCGATGGCCGTCTCGGACAGGTTCACCGAGTCGGTACGCATGTAGGTGATGTAGCCGTTCTCGTACAGGCGCTGCGCGGTGCGCATCGTCTGCTGCGACGAGAACCGCAGCTTGCGGGCCGCCTCCTGCTGGAGCGTGGAGGTGATGAACGGCGCGTACGGGCGGCGCCGGTAGGGCTTCTCCTCGACCCGGGTGACGGTGAAGGGCCGGTCGGCCAGGCGGGCGGCGAGCCCTCGGGCCCCGCCCTCGTCGAGGTGGACGACACCCGCACCGGCGCGAACACGACCCGTGGTCGGCTCGAAGTCCTTGCCGGTGGCGATCCGGTCACCGTTCAGCGCGACGAGCGTGGCGTTGAACGTCCGCGGGCCCTCGCCCGGCTTCGCCACGGCGAGCGTGGCCAGGATGTCCCAGTACTCGGCGGTGCGGAACGCCATCCGCTGGCGCTCCCGCTCGACCACGATCCGCGTCGCCACGGACTGCACCCGGCCCGCCGACAGCTTCGGCATGACCTTCTTCCACAGCACCGGCGAGACCTCGTAGCCGTAGAGACGGTCGAGGATGCGCCGCGCCTCCTGGGCGTCGACCAGGTCGCGGTCGATCTCCCGGGGGTTCGCCACGGCGGCCTGGATGGCCGGCTTGGTGATCTCGTGGAAGACCATCCGCTTGACCGGCACCTTGGGCTTGAGCGTCTCCACCAGGTGCCAGGCGATGGCCTCGCCCTCGCGGTCCTCGTCCGTCGCCAGGAAGATCTCGTCGACCTCCTTGGCCAGCTTCACCAGCTTGCTGATCTGCTGCTTACGGTCGGGCGACACCACGTAGAGGGCGTGGAAGCCGTTGTCGACGTCGACGCCGAGGCGCGCCCACGGCTCACCCTTGTACTTCGCCGGGACGTCGGCGGCGTTGCGGGGCAGGTCCCGGACGTGGCCGAAGCTGGCCTCCACGACGTACCCCGGGCCGAGGTAGCCCGAGATCGTCTTGGCCTTCGCCGGTGACTCGACGATGACCAGACGGGTGGTTCCAGCGTTGCTCGGCACGTCTCTCCCCGACCTCACTCCTACGCCATGCCCGCTTCGGGCCGTGTTGCGCCACCCGGACCACGGGCGGTCCGGATGTCCAACGTAACGCGCCGTCCGCGTTCCGGGTTTCGTGGGCGGCAAACGGGCCGCCCTCCCGGCGACCGCCGGCCGCACCCTGCCGGACGGCGTCACGGTACACCGTGGGTAGGGCGACAGGCGGGTCACTGTGACGATCGCGTACCCCCGGCGGAGCCCTCGCCGGGTGTCCGGCTTCGGACAGCGGCGGTCAGCTCCGCGGCCCCGGCCAGTCCGTCACCGGCGCCGCCGCCGGCCGTTCCCCCACCAGCTCCGCGAGCCGCGACATCCGCCGTCCGCCGATCCGGAACGCGGGCCCGCCCTCGTCCGGCTCCACGAACGCGGCCGGCAGGCCCACCGCCGCCAGCGCGGCGCGGACCACCGGCCAGGACTGCTCGTCGGCCGGTCCGAGCCGCAGCCGGAATCCGGCCGGCTCGGCCGTGCCGGCGGCCGCCGCCCAGAGCCGCAGCCGCCGCCCGTCCAGGTGGAAGCGGGCCGGTGGACGCTTCGCCGCGCCCCGCAGCCAGGCCCGCGCGAGCGGCGCCAGCATGCTCGTGTACGCGGTGCGCACCCGGTGCCGCCCGTCCTCGGTCGGCTCCCAGCTCGCCGGCACGCCCCGGGCGCCCAGCTCGGCCACCAGCACGTGCACCCGCCAGGCGGCGTCGACCACCACGGAGATCCGCGCCGTGCCGCCCATCCGCCCCACCTCACCCGGCCCGGCGAGCAGGCCGGCGAGGTCCGCCAGCGAGGGATCGGCCGCCTCGGTGGAGAACAGCGAGGGCTGGCGGGCCGGTTTCGGGGTGGGAGGGGTCAGCGACACTCCGGGACCTCGTCGAAGGCCTCTTTCAGCTCGGTCGAGTTGAGCTTGCTGGTGTCCAGCGCGCTCGCGTCGTACTCCTTGTTGAGCGTGTCCACGGCGGCGCGCACGCCGTCGTAGAACGGACCGGCCTGGGCGGTGTCGAGCCGGTCGACGGTGTCCCGGGCCCGGCCGTACGCGTCGCGCATCTTGCTCAGCGACCCCAGGAACCCGGCGGACACCTCTTCGCCGCGCTCGGCCTCGGGCACGCCCGCCTCCTCGACCTTGCGCCGGGCCGTCTCGCTGGCCTGCTCGGCGCCGGCGAAGAGCCGGACCAGGTTCTCCTTGGCCTGCGGCGGCGTCGTCTGCGCGGTCATCTGCTGCTGGGTGCTGCTGGTCAGCTTCGAGATCTCCGCGCGCCACGGGGTCAGCGCCTGGCACACCGACGCGGCCCAGACCCGAGGGCTGGGACCGCCGCCGCACCCGGTGACGACGAGGACCAGCGTGGCCAGGACCACCGTGAGCTTTCCGGCGGTTGCCGCCCGGCGCGTACGCATGCGAAGCAGCGTACGACCTCCGGGCCGAACCGCCACCGGTCAGGTTTGCCGGGCACGGGGTTCCCGGCCGGCCGGGGCCGGCCGGGAACCATCGCGTGCGATCAGGCGTTCACCGTCTCCGGACGCTGGTCCGGGGTGCCGGCGCCGCTGTCCGAGTCGGACATCGCCACGCCCTTGCGCTTGCTGAACACCACGGCCGCCGCGATGATCAGCGCGGCCACCACGGCGATCGTGATGCGCAGCGGGTTGTTCTTGTCGTCGCCCACGCTCCAGGCCACCACGGCCGGGGCGATCAGCAGCGAGACCAGGTTCATCACCTTGAGCAGCGGGTTGATCGCCGGGCCGGCGGTGTCCTTGAACGGGTCGCCGACGGTGTCGCCGATGACTGTGGCGGCGTGCGCGTCGGAGCCCTTGCCGCCGTACGCGCCGTCCTCCACCAGCTTCTTGCCGTTGTCCCAGGCGCCGCCGGAGTTGGCCAGGAACACCGCCATCAGCGTGCCCGCGCCGATCGCGCCGGCCAGGTACGCGGCCAGCGCGCCCGGGCCGAGGCCGAAGCCGACAGCGATCGGGGCCAGGATGGCCAGCAGACCGGGGGTCATCAGCTCGCGCTGCGCGTCCCGGGTGCAGATGTCCACGACCTTGCCGTACTCGGGCCGCTGGGTGCGGTCCATGATGCCGGGCAGCTCGCGGAACTGGCGGCGTACCTCCATCACCACGGCCCCGGCGGAGCGGGAGACCGCGTTGATGGCCAGGCCGGAGAAGAGGAAGACCACAGCCGCGCCGATGATCAGGCCGACCAGGTTGCGCGGGTTGGACACGTTGAGCGAGTTGAGGATCTCGTTCCCGACGTCGCCCACGCCCGCGTCCTCGTACGCCGAGCGCAGCGTGTCGGTGTACGAGCCGAACAGCGCCGTGGCGGCCAGCACCGCCGTGGCGATCGCGATGCCCTTGGTGATCGCCTTGGTGGTGTTGCCGACGGCGTCCAGCTCGGTGAGCGTCCGCGCGCCGTGCTCGTCGATGTCGCCGGACATCTCGGCCACGCCCTGCGCGTTGTCCGAGATCGGGCCGAACGTGTCCATCGCGACGATGACGCCGACGGTGGTCAGAAGGCCGGTACCGGCCAGCGCGACGGCGAACAGCGACAGCGTGATCGAGCTGCCACCGAGCAGGAACGCGCCGAACACGCCGGCGGCGATCAGCAGCGCCGAGTAGACGGCCGACTCCAGGCCGACGCTGATGCCGGCGAGGATGACGGTGGCCGCGCCGGTCTGCGAGCTCTTGCCGATGTCCTGCACCGGGCGCCGGTTGGTCTCGGTGAAGTAGCCGGTGAGCGCCTGGATCGCGGCGGCCAGGACGATACCGATCACGACCGCGCCGATGGCCACCAGCCGCGGGTTGCGGTCGACGTCGGTCAGCCCGCCCTCCAGTTCGGCGAACGTGGCCGGCAGGTACGCGAACGCGGCGATCGCGACGAGCACCGCGGCGATCAGCGCGGACAGGTAGAAGGCCCGGTTGATCGCGGTCAGGCCGTTGCGGTCGCTGGCGCGCAGCCGGGTGATGAAGACGCCGACGATCGCGACCAGCACGCCGATGGTGGAGATGATCAGCGGGAAGACCAGGCCGGTCTCGCCGAACGCGGCCCGGCCGAGGATCAGCGCCGCGACGAGCGTGACCGCGTACGACTCGAACAGGTCGGCGGCCATGCCGGCGCAGTCGCCGACGTTGTCGCCCACGTTGTCGGCGATGGTGGCGGCGTTGCGCGGGTCGTCCTCCGGGATGCCCTGCTCGACCTTGCCGACCAGGTCGGCGCCGACGTCGGCGGCCTTGGTGAAGATGCCGCCGCCGACCCGCATGAACATGGCGAGCAGCGCGGCACCGAAGCCGAAGCCCTCCAGCACGGTCGGGGCGTCGCCCCGGAAGATCAGCACGACCAGCGCCGCACCGAACAGGCCGAGGCCGACGGTGAGGAAGCCGACCACGCCGCCCGTGCGGAAGGCGATCTTCATGGCGCCCTCACGGCCGCCTTCTCGCTCCCGCGCGGCCGCCGCCACCCGCAGGTTGGCGCGGGTGGCCAGCCACATGCCGGCGCCGCCGATGAACGCGCTGAACAGCGCACCCACCACGAAGAACGCCGAGCGGCCGACCTTCACGAGCGTTTCGTTGCCGTCGGTGTCGTGCACCGGCAGCAGGAAGAGCAGCACGACGGCGACCACCACGAAGATCGCCAGCGTGCGGAACTGTCGCAGCAGGTACGCCGACGCGCCCTCCTGCACCGCGCCGGAGATCTCCTGCATGTTGGTGGTTCCCTTACCGGCCGCCAGGACCGCCCTGGTGAGGGCGGCCGCGAAGACGAGCGCCACCAGCGCGATGACCGCGGCGATGACGACGTACGTCACGTTGGCTCCGGTAAGGGACAGTGCGCCGCCGTCGGCGGCCAAGGTCCCGGACATCTATGTCCTCCTGTACCGAACAACTCGCGCCGGCTCGTGGAGACGCACGGGCCGACGCCTGGATGCGGACTCGCAAGCGCGCGCCGACCCACCCCGGCGGACCAGCGATGAACTCCCGTTCCCGCTGGCTACGGGATGGGATCACTTGCTGACAACCCGCGTACTGTAGCCCTCTGGCGTGGCGAGGGTCACACCGAGGGGGCACCGTGTCTCGATGATCTTCGCAACTGTGTTATGCGAAGAAATCTGATATATGGCGCGACCAATACGACGAGGCCGCGCTCCCCCTTCGGGGAACGCGGCCTGCGTGTGCGAATCGGGTCAGGCGCGACCGGCCGGCCAGGACATCCGCACCTCGGTGCCGACGCCGTCGTCGACCGGGCGGACCTGGAGATCCTCCACGAAACCGGCGAGCAGCGCGAAGCCCACCCCGGTGGTGAGCGCGTCCTCGCTGAGCGACTCCTTCGCCAGCTCGTCCGGGCCGAGCGCGGCCAGGCCGAGGCCCGCCTCGATCGGGGCCCGGTCCACCACCCGGACCGTGTAGCCGCCGCCGTCGGACATCTCCACGTACACCGGGTCGGCCAGGCCGTACTGCCGGTGCAGCGCGACCGCCCGGGTGCACGCCTCACCGATGGCCAGGCGCACCTCGTCCAGCAGGTCCTCGCGTACGCCGGCCCGCCGGGCCACCGCGACGCCGACCAGGCGGGCGGTGCGCACGTGCACCGGGGCCGGAGAGAAGGACAGCTTGACGGTGGCCATCACGCGCCGGTGGAGTCGGCGGCGATGGCCGCGTCGACCGTCGGATGCAGCGGGAAGACCTGGTCCAGGGCGGTGATCCGGAAGATCTTGAGCAGCGGCTCCTTGTCGCAGACCAGCGCGAAGGAACCACCGGCCGAGCGCAGGCGCTTGAGCGCGCCCACGAGCACACCCAGCCCGGTCGAGTCGAGGAAGTCCACCCGGCCGAGGTCGACCACCACGTGGCGGGCTCCGCCGTCGATCAGTTCGAGGAGCCGTTCCCGCAGGCGGGGGGCGGTGTAGACATCCACCTCACCACCGACCTCGAGCACCGTGTGCTCCCCCACGGCGCGGGTCGCCAGCGACAGCTCCATCGGCCCCTCCTCGGTAAACTCTCCTGGGCATCTAACCATCTCCCCGTGCGGCCCCCTCGGTCACCGGCCACGCCCTCCCCATACC
>NZ_RCVK01000319.1:0-19016 GCF_003667485.1 Micromonospora sp. BL1 | reverse complement strand
GATCGGGGTCGTTCCGGGGTGCTCCGTTGCGGACGTGGATGCGGCTGTCTCGCGGGCTTCCGCGGCGTTCGAGACGTGGCGGAACGTGGCACCGGGGGATCGGGGGCGGCTGCTGCGGCGGTTCGCCGCCCAGGTCGACGCGCACCTGGAGGAGCTGGCCCAGCTGGAGGTGCGCAACGCCGGGCACACCGTCGGCAACGCGCGCTGGGAGGCGGGCAACGTCCGCGACGTGCTCGACTACTACGCGGGCGCGCCGGAACGGCTGACCGGGCACCAGATCCCGGTGCCCGGCGGGCTCGACGTCACGTTCCACGAGCCGCTGGGCGTGGTCGGCGTGATCGTGCCGTGGAACTTCCCGATGCCGATCGCCGGCTGGGGATTCGCCCCGGCGCTCGCCGCCGGCAACACGGTGGTGCTCAAGCCCGCCGAGCTGACCCCGCTGACCGCGCTGCGCCTGGCCGAACTGGCCCGCGACGCCGGCCTGCCCGACGGCGTGTTCACCGTGCTGCCCGGCCGGGGCAGCGTGGTCGGCGAACGGTTCGTCACCCACCCGGCCGTCCGCAAGATCTGTTTCACCGGCTCGACCGAGGTCGGCACCCGGATCATGGCCGGCTGCGCGGCCCAGGTGAAGCGGGTGACGCTGGAGCTGGGCGGCAAGTCCGCCAACATCGTCTTCGCCGACGCGGACCTGGAGAAGGCGGCGGCCACCGCGCCGTACGCGGTCTTCGACAACGCCGGCCAGGACTGCTGCGCCCGCTCCCGGATCCTGGTCCAGCGCCAGGTGTACGACAGGTTCCTGGAACTGCTCGAACCGGCCGTGCGGGCGTTCCGGGTGGAGGACCCGGCCCGGGAGAGCGCCGAGATGGGCCCGCTGATCTCCGCCGCGCACCGGGACCGGGTCGCCGGCTACGTCGACGGCGCGCACGTCGCCTTCACCGGCTCCTGCCCCGACGGCCCCGGCTTCTGGTACGCCCCGACGGTGCTGCTCGCCGGCTCCCCGGCGGACCGGCACTGGCGGGAGGAGGTCTTCGGCCCGGTCGTCTCGGTGCTGCCGTTCGACGACGAGGCGGACGCGATCCGGCTCGCCAACGACACCGAGTACGGCCTCTCCGGCTCGATCTGGACCCGGGACGTCGGGCGCGCGGTGCGGGTGGCCCGCGCGGTCGAGTCCGGCAACCTCAGCGTCAACTCGCACTCCTCGGTGCGCTACTGGACCCCGTTCGGCGGGATGAAGCGCTCCGGCCTGGGCCGGGAGCTGGGCCCGGACGCGCTGCACGCCTTCACCGACGTCAAGAACGTGTTCATCGGCACCGAGGAGTGATCACAGTGCAGGGACGGCTTTCCGACCGGGTGGCGGTGGTGACCGGCGCGGGCAGCGGCATCGGGCTGGCCACCGTACGCCGATTCGCCGCCGAGGGCGCCCGGGTGGTGTGCGTGGACATCGACGCCGACGCCGGCACCCGGGCCGCGCAGGAGGTGGGCGGCGAGTTCGTGGCCGCCGACGTGGCCGACGAGACGGCGGTCCGCGACCTGTTCGACGGCGTGGTGCAGCGACACGGACGGGTGGACGTGTCGTTCCACAACGCGGGCATCTCGCCGCCGGACGACGACTCCATCCTGGAGACCGGGCTGGACGCCTGGGAGCGGGTGCTGCGGGTGAACACCACGAGCGTCTACCTGTGCTGCAAGTACGTCATCCCGCACATGCGCCGGCAGGGCAAGGGCTCGATCATCAACACCGCGTCGTTCGTGGCGCTGATGGGCGCGGCCACCTCGCAGATCGCGTACACGGCGAGCAAGGGCGGGGTGCTGGCGATGACCCGGGAGCTGGGCGTGCAGTTCGCCCGCGAGGGCATCCGGGTGAACGCGCTGTGCCCCGGGCCGGTGGCCACGCCGCTGCTGCTGGAACTGTTCGCCAAGGACCCCGAGCGGGCCGCCCGGCGGCTGGTGCACGTGCCGATGGGCCGGTTCGGCGACCCTGCCGAGATCGCCGCCGCGGTGGCGTTCCTCGCCAGCGACGACGCCTCGTTCATGACCGCCGCGCAGTTCGTCGTCGACGGCGGCATCACCGGCGCGTACGTCACACCGCTATGAGGCCGGTGATCGGCATCACCGCGTACGTCGAACCGGCCGGCTGGGCGGTGTGGCGGGACGTGCCGGCGACGCTCGTGCCGCACGCGTACGTCCGGGCGGTCACCGCGGCGGGCGGCCGGGCCGTCGTGCTGCCCCCTGACGACGCCGACGCCGACGTGCTGGGGCTGCTGGACGGGCTGCTGCTGGCCGGCGGCGCGGACGTCGGCCCGGAGCGGTACGGCGAGCCGCCGGACCCGCGTACCGAGAGCCGGCCGGACCGCGACGCCGGGGAGGTGACGCTGCTGACCGCCGCGCTCGCCGCCGACCTGCCGGTGCTGGGCGTGTGCCGGGGGATGCAGTTGCTCGCGGTGGCGTACGGCGGCGTGCTGCACCAGCACCTGCCGGACGTGGTCGGGCACGACGGGCACCGCCCCGCGCCGGGCGTGTACGGGTCGCACCCGGTGCGCTTCGCCCCGGACAGCCTGACCGGGCGGGTCATGGCCGGGGTGGACCGGGTCAACTCGTACCACCATCAGGCGGTGGCCGACCCCGGCGGCCTGACGGTCACCGGCTGGGCCGACGACGGGGTGATCGAGGCGGTGGAGGACCCGGCGCGGCGCTTCGTGCTCGGGGTGCAGTGGCATCCGGAGAACGAGGCCGACCCGCGGCCGGTGGCCGCGCTGGTCCGGGCCGCGATGTCGGCCAGATCACACACCCGCGTTTCGTAGGTGGGGGAAAGGCCGAATCGGCGGTCCCGCCGACCCGGCGAGGACCGCCCGAGTCGCCCCGGACCGTCTGTTACGCCAGGATGAGTCGGAGGTAACCAGCGTCGAACGGTGCGGGTGCGTTACGTTGCTCGTCCGTCGGGGTAGTACGCGGGGACGGTCGGCGGAGAATCGCCGGCCGTCGTGATCATGGCCGGAGCGGGAGGCTGCATGGGCTCGGCCCTGGGGGGCGGGGACGACGGTCGTTCGTCCCCGGCGGCCGGCGAGGCGTCCCTACCGCCACTGCTCGCCGCGGCGTTCGCCGCCGGTGGCGAGATGGGCGAGCGGCTGCGCGGGTTCGACTGGTCGACCACCGCCCTCGGCAGCCCGGACCGCTGGCCCACCGCGCTCTGCCACGCCCTGAGCACCATGCTGTCGTCCCGCGCCCAGATGGTCGTGTTCTGGGGCGAGGAGCACCTGGCCTTCTACAATGACGCCTACCGGCCGACCATCGGCGACAAGCACCCGGCCGTGATCGGACAGCCCGCCCGGGGGCACTGGGCGGAGACCTGGGACGTGCTCGGCCCGCTGCTGGACGGAGTGCGTCGCACCGGCGTGCCGTACCGGGGCGAGAACCATCCGTTCGTGCTCGATCGCCACGGTTTCCTGGAGGACGTCTACTTCGACGTCTCGTACGACCCGATCCGTGGTGCCGACGGCAGCGTCGGTGGCCTGTTCTGCTTCGTCAACGAGACCACCGGCCGGGTGCTCGGCGAGCGCCGGCTCCGCGCCCTCGCCGAGCTGGGCAACGAGCTGGGCGACGTGCCGGGCCTGCTCGAACTGGGCCGGGCCGTGACCCGCGTGCTCGACGCCCACCGCGCCGACGTGCCGTTCAGCGCGCTGTGGTTCCAGGGTGAGGGCGGGTCGCCGGTGCCGGCCGGTTGTTCAGGCGTGGACCCCGCCGTCGTCGCCGGTCCGCCGCCCGGGCTGCCCGCTGACGGGCCGCTCACCGAGCCGCGCTGGATCGCCACCGCCGACCTCCCGGGCGCGGTGCCGCCGGACGCCGCCGACCAGGCGCTCCTGCTGCCGCTGACCGCCACCAACGAGCCGGCCGGCGTGCTGCTGCTCGGCGTGTCCCGACGGCTGCCGTTCACCGACGACTACCGCGACTTCGTCGACCTGGTCGCCGCGCAGGTCTCCCGGGCCGTCGGCAAGCAGCGGGCGTACGAGCAGGAACGCGCCCGCGCCGCCGAGCTGGCCGCGCTGGATCGCGCCAAGACCAACTTCTTCGCCAACGTCAGCCACGAGTTCCGCACCCCGCTCACGCTGGTCCTCGGGCCGCTGGAGGAACTGCTCGCCGACCGGGAGCTGCCCGAGCGCTACCTCGACCGGCTCACCGTCATGCACCGCAACGGGCTGCGCCTGCTCAAGCTGGTCAACACGGTCCTCGACTTCTCCCGGCTGGAGTCCGGCCGGCTGGCCGCCCGCTACCAGCCCACCGACCTGTCCGACTACACCTCGCGGCTGGCCAGCACGTTCCGCTCGGCCACCGAGCGGGCCGGCCTGCGCCTGGTGGTGGACTGCCCGCCGCTGCCCGCGCCGGTCTACGTCGACCGGGACATGTGGGAGAAGATCGTCCTCAACCTGGTGTCGAACGCGGTCAAGTTCACCTTCGACGGCGAGATCCGGGTCCGGATGCGTGCCGCCGACGGCGCCGCCGTGCTGGAGGTCACCGACACCGGCGTCGGCATCGCCTCGGAGGAACTGCCGCAGGTCTTCGAGCGGTTCCACCGGGTAGCCGGCGCCCGATCTCGTACCCACGAGGGCACCGGCATCGGGCTCGCCCTGGTCCGCGAGCTGGTCGAGATGCACGGCGGCACGGTGACCGCGCACAGCGTCGTCGACCGGGGCACCACGTTCACGGTGACCATGCCCTTCGGGTACGCGCACCTGCCCGCCGACCGGGTGTCCGCCCTCACCCCGATGTCGCCGGGTGAGCCGGCGCAGGCCCGCCTGTACGTGGCCGAGACGGCGCTCTGGACCGACGAGGTGGCCCGGCCCACCGGACTGCCCGAGGCGTCCGGCGCACCGGGTGGGTCCGGCCGGATCCTGTTCGCCGACGACAACCCCGACCTGCGCGAGCACGTCGTCCGGCTGCTCTCCCCGGCGTACGAGGTGGTGGCCGTGCCGGACGGCGCGGAGGCGCTGCGGCTGGCCGTCCAGACCCCGTTCGACCTGGTGCTGACCGACGTGATGATGCCCCGGCTGGACGGCTTCGGGCTGGTCACCGCGTTGCGTGCCGACCCGGCCACCCGGCACGTGCCGATCGTGCTGCTCTCCGCGCGGGCCGGGGCCGCCGAGGAGGTCGCCGGTCTGTCCACCGGTGCCGACGACTATCTGACCAAGCCCTTCTCCAGCCAGGAACTGGTGGCCCGGGTCCGGGCCAACGTCGAACTGGGCCAGTTGCGCGGGCAGATCATCCGCCGCCTGCGGGCGCTCGCCGACGCCGCCGTGGAGATCAACACCGCCCGGTCCACCGCCGAGGTGGTCCGGGTGGCCGCCCGGCACGCGCTGCGCCTGGCCGAGGCCGGACGCGTCCGGGTGACCGCCACCGGGGCCCGCCACGAGGAGGACGCCGGCGGCGACCTGCCCGCCGAGCCGACAGTGGTGCTGCCGCTCACCGGCACCTCCGGCGAGCAGCTCGGCGAGCTGCGGGTGTGGCGCCGGGAGGGTGGCGGCACCGAGGAGGCGGCGCTCACCGAACTGGCCCGGCTGATCGGCGTTCGGCTGGAGAACGCCCAGCTCTACGAGGCCGAGCACCACATCGCCACCACGCTCCAGCACAGCCTGCTGCCGCGTACGCTGCCGCAGTTGCCCGGCGCGGTGGTGGCCAGCCGCTACCTGCCCGGCAGCGCCGACGTGGAGGTCGGCGGCGACTGGTACGACGTGATGGCCACCGCCGACGACGACCTGGTGCTGGTCATCGGCGACGTGGTGGGCAAGGGCGTGCGGGCCGCCGCGGCGATGGGCCAGCTCCGCAACGCGCTGCGGGCGTACGTCCTCGAGGGCTACGACCCGGGCGAGGCGCTGACCCGGCTCAACCGGCTGGTCCACTCCGCCGGCAGCGGCTCCTTCGCCACAGTGGTCTGCCTCGGCTTCTCCCCGCGCACCGGCCGCATCCGGTACGCCAGCGCGGGCCACCCCTCACCCCTGCTGATCCGAGGAGACGACGTGGCGTTCCTGCACGATCGGGCCCTCGGACCGCCGATCGGGGCCATTCCCGGCGCCGTCTACCCGGCTGCCGAGGGCGAACTCGCCCCGGGCAACCGGCTCCTGCTCTACACCGACGGCCTGATCGAGGACCGGTCCGCGGGGATCGACGCCGGGCTGGGCCAGTTGCGGGCGGACGCGAGGGCGCGCGCCGGGCACGTGGCGGACCTGGTCGACGCCGTCATGGCGCGGGTCGCCGAGCGGTCCCGGCACGACGACGCGGCGGTGCTCGCGCTGGAGGCGACCGAGCTGAACCGGTTCGCGCTGCGCCTGCCCGCCGACCCGACCCGGCTCAGCGTGCTGCGTAAGCGGCTGGAGGACTTCCTCGTCGCCCACCAGGTCGGCGAGACCGACCTGTTCGACCTGACGGTGGCGGTGTCGGAGGCGGCGGCGAACGCGATCGAGCATCCGATCGACCCGGTCGATCCGACGATCGAGGTCGAGGTGACCATCGCCGACCGTACGGTCACCGCGACCATCAGGGACAGCGGGCGCTGGCGGGAGTCGAGCGGGTCCAGCTTCCGGGGACGCGGGCTGGCGCTGATCCAGGCGCTGGGGGAGATGGACGTGACGCGTACCGAGACGGGCACCGAGCTGACGCTGCGCCGCCGCCTGACCGACTGGGCCTCGACCGAGGATGCCGAGTCGTCATCCGGTCACAGCGGTGACGGGTCGTCGCGCAGCCGGCTGTAGAGCCACCCGTCACGCCAGGCGCCGGCCCGGAACTCGCAGGACCGCAAGACACCCTCCAACTGGAAACCGGCTTTCTCCAGCGACCGCTGCTCGGCGGCGTTCTCGGGATGAGTGCCGGCCTGAATGCGCTGCGCCGGGGTGTGGCTGAACAGGTAATCGCAGAGCAGCGCCTGTGCTCGCCAGCCGAGACCCCGGCCGCGCCACTCGGGCAGCAGCACGATGCCGATCTCCCAGTACGGTGCCCGCCCACCGCTCTCGCGCTGCAGGTAGCTGAGGAAGCCCACCGGTACGTCCGGGGGCTCGACCTGGACGATCAGGCCGCCGACCTTCTCGCCGAGATAGCCGTCCTCGGCGAAGCGGCGGGCCGGCGCGGCGGCGTCCTGGAAGCCGGCCCAGTCCAGCCCCACCAGACCGGGTTCGACCGCGAACCGGCGCAACATCGCGAGATCGTCCTCGGTCACCGGGCGCAGTCGTACGGTCGACCCGGGCGCCTCGTGCACGACGCCGGCCATCGACGGATGGAAGCTGTCCATCCCCCGCACCGTAGTGACGGGCCGGGCCGTTCGCTGTCCCGTGTCAACGGCGTTCACGCTGGGAGCAGCGCTCCGGTGGCGACCCTAGCCGGCGAGCCAGTCCTGGTCGCCCAGGCCGGAGATGTCCAGCACGCGCCGGACCTGCGGGGACGGCAGCACGGTGAGCGCGTCCGGGAACCGCTGGGCGAGCCGGACCACCGCGTGGATGGCGGCCGAGTCGAAGAAGGTGACCGCCCGCAGGTCGAGCGTCAGCCGCTTGGCGGGCTCGCGGAGCGCGGTCTGGAACATGGTGTCGGCGGTCGCCATGTCGACCTCGCCGGTCACCTGGACGCGCACCTGGTCGACGTCGACCTGCGCCGTCACGGAGAAGACGGGCGCCGCGTCCCCTTGATCCACGGAGCAACAATGGCACAGCGTTTGCGGCACGGCAACAACCTGCCCGGCGGGCCTGTGGCGGGGGGCACACCGGCCCCGGCGATAGGCTTGCGCCATGACCGTCCGTGCGCCGCTGACCCCCGGCACGCTCTCCCCGTGGCGAGCGGTCCCCGCCCACATCCCGCGCCCGGAGTACGTGGGTAAGAAGCGTCCCCAGGAGTGGCGCGGCTCGCACGTGCAGACGCCGGAGACCATCGAGAAGATGCGCGTGGCGGGGCGTCTCGCCGCCCAGGCCACCCAGCTCGCCGGTGAGCACTGCAAGCCGGGCGTGACCACCGACGAGATCGACAAGGTGGTGCACGAGTTCCTCTGCGACCACGGCGCCTATCCGTCGACGCTCGGCTACCGGGGCTTTCCGAAGTCGTGCTGCACCAGCCTCAACGAGGTGATTTGCCACGGCATCCCCGACACCACTGTGCTCCAGGACGGCGACATCATCAACGTCGACGTCACCGCGTACCTGAACGGCGTGCACGGCGACACCGACGCGACGTTCTGCGTGGGCGAGGTGAGCGAGGAGGCCCGCCTGCTGGTCGAGCGGACCCACACGGCGATGATGCGCGGCATCAAGGCCATCGCCCCGGGGCGGCAGATCAACGTCATCGGCCGGGTCATCGAGTCGTACGCGAAGCGCTTCGGCTACGGCGTGGTCCGCGACTTCACCGGGCACGGCATCGGCGAGGCGTTCCACAGTGGCCTCTACGTGCCGCACTACGACAGCCCGCGCCCCACCGACGTGATGGAGCCCGGCATGACGTTCACCGTCGAGCCGATGATCACGCTCGGCACCTACCAGTACGACATGTGGGACGACGGCTGGACCGTGGTCACCAAGGACCGCCGGTGGACGGCCCAGTTCGAGCACACCATCGTCGTGACCGACGACGGCTACGAGATCCTGACGCTGCCGTGACAGACACCCCCGCGGCACTGCGCGAGGCGCACCACGCGGACGTCTCCGGCGGGTGGCTGCGTCCGGCGGTCTTCGGCGCGATGGACGGCCTGGTCACCAACATCGCGCTGATCGCCGGTGTGGGCGGCGGCGGGGTGTCCCCGCGCAGCGTGGTGCTGACCGGCACGGCCGGCCTGGTGGCGGGCGCCATCTCGATGGGCCTCGGCGAGTACACGAGCGTCCGGTCAGCGAACGAGCAGGTCGCCGCCGAGGTGGCCAAGGAGCGGCGCGAGCTGGAACGCCACCCGGAGGCCGAGGCCCGGGAACTGGCCGACGCGTGGGTCGCCCGTGGACTGCCCCGGGATCTGGCGACACAGGTCGCCGAGGCGGTACGCGCCAACCCGGAGGAGGCGCTGCGCGTGCACGTACGGGAGGAACTGGGCGTCGACCCCGACGACCAGCCCAGCCCGTGGGCCGCCGCGATCTCGTCGTTCATCTGTTTCTCGATCGGCGCCCTGGTGCCGCTGCTGCCGTACCTGCTCGGCTTCACCAGCCTCTGGCTGGCGCTCGCCGTCGGCGGCGTGGGGCTGTTCGTGGCCGGTGCGGTCGTGGCCCGGTTCACCAACCGCGCCTGGTGGCGCAGCGGGCTGCGGCAGTTGCTGCTCGGCGCGCTGGCGGCCGGCGCCACCTACCTGATCGGCGCGCTGATCGGCGTCGGCGGCGGCATCGGCTGACGCCGAGCCGTCCGCGACCGTCAGCGGTCAGCCGGACAGCAGGTCGTCGATGGTGCCGTCGACCGGGCGGCCCCGGGCGGCCAGCTCCTCGGCCTGGCGGGTCAGCGCCGCGCCCACCTCGGTCATGTCCGCCCCGGCCAGCCCGGTACGCCGCACCGCGTCCCCCGGGTCGCGGAAGTAGGTGCGGCTGAACAGCCCCTGCACGGTTGCGGCGGCCAGCCGTGCCTCGCCGAGCATGAGCAGCGCCTGGTCCGTCTCGTACCACTCGGCCAGCCGCAGCGCCCGGGCGTGCGCCGCGCTGCCCCGGTACCACGCCTGCCGCGCCGCGCTCGTGAACTCCGCCGGCCGGGCCCGTGCCAGCCGCGCCAGGTGCTCGTCGCGCAGCTTCCGCAGCCAGCCGGTCGGATCGTGCAGGGCGCGCGTGGTGACGTACCGGTCCGCGGCCAGCGGCCAGCGGGACGTGATCGTCGTCGCCCGGCGCAGGTAGTCGTCCGCCCCGGCCACCGTGAGGTCGACGAGCACACCGTCCACCCGCCGGGTGGCGGGCGGCGGCCCGGCGCCCGGCCGGTAGGTGACGACCAGCAGGCCGACCTCGCGGTCCCCGCCGCCGTCGTCGTCGCCGTGCGCGAGCGGACCGTGTACGGCGACCGCCAGCACGTCGGCCGGGAACCGCCGCAGGACGGCGTCACCGACCCGCTCGGCCACCTGCCACCGTGGATCGTCCAGACGCCGCTCGGCGTCTCGTTCGCCGGCCAAGGCCACCGCCAATCCGCAACGTCGTCAGTTCCAGTTGTACGACTCGTACGAGCTGTACGCTTCAGGTATGACCGAGCCTGCTGCCGAGCTTCCGATCTCCGACGCTCGCGAGAATCTCGCGGACGTCGTCTCACGTGCTCACTACGCCGGCCGCATCACCTACGTCACTCGTCGTGGGCAGCGGCTGGCTGCCATTGTCCCGGCGGACCTCGCCGAGGCGATCGAACGCGCCGAGGACGCGATCGACGTCGAGGCTGCCCGAGCCGCCCTGGCCCGTCTGGATGCGGGCGAGGCGCCCATCTCCCTCACCGACCTACGCAAAGAGCTGGGCCTGTGAGCGGGCAGACGCCACCCGGATACACCGTCAAGATCGAGCGCGCAGCCGCCAAGCTCCTCCGTAAGCTCGACCGTCCGGTGCAGGCTCGCCTCATCGACGCGATCGCCGCTCTCGCCGCCGAACCTCGGCCTGCCGGCGTCAAGGCGCTCGTCGGGCATCCGGGCCTCCTGCGCATTCGTGTCGGCTCCTACCGCGTGGTGTACACCGTCCGCGACGAGGAACTGATCGTTCTGGTGGTGCAGCTCGGCCACCGCAGCGACGTCTACGACGCGCTCTGACCGTGCGTGGCGAGGGCGCTCAGGTGGCCGGGTTGCCGTTCGGGACCAGGCGGAACACGCGGATCTCGCGGCCACCGGCGCGCTCGACGTACGTGCGGTACGCGGGCCACTCCTGCACCAGCCGCTGGAACAGCCGTTCCCGTTCCTCGCCCGTGACCTGCTCCGCGGTGACCGGGATCCGGCGTCCCTTGACGTCCACCTCGGCACCCGGGTGGGCCATCAGGTTGAACGTCCAGGACGGCTGGTGCTGCTGCCCCCAGTTCGAGCCGATCACCACGTAGGCGTCGCCGTCGGGGACGTACACCAGGGGGTTGCTGCGGGGCTTGCCGGAGCGGCGGCCGGTGGAGGTGAGCACCAGCGTGGGCACGAGCCCGAAGGCGACCACGCGGCCCTTCGTCATCCGCCCGACCAGCCGGTCGGCCGGGACGAGCAGGCGCATGGTGGCGCCGAACCAACGCTGGTGACCTAGGCGGCGGGTGAGGGTTCCCAGGGCTGACATCCGACAAGTGTGCCGCCCACACCGCGCCCCGTCACCCCCTCGGACGGTCAGTCCGCCCCAAGGTCGACTCCATTTCCCCGAAGTGGTGGCATCCACCCAACCGGGATGCCGCCACTCCGGCGAAGTGGTGTGGATCATGGACGGTGGGGTGGGCGGGGGTCAGTCGAGCCGGCGTTCGATCGGCAGGCGGGAACGGGTGAACAGGGCCGCGCCGCCCATTGCCACCAGCGGCACCACGACCAGCGCGGCGAGCGTCACGCCGGGCACCGTCACCGGGTACGGCGCCTGCACCGGCCAGGCTTCCGCGTACCGCTGGTTGAGCGCGGCCAGGACGACCACGGCGGAGCCGAGCCCGGCGACGATGCCCAGCGCCGAGCCGAGCACCGCGATGACCCCGGCCTGGCAGAGGGACAGCAGGCGGCGTACCCGGGGATCGGCGCCGACCGCGGCGAGCGTGGACAGGTCCCGGCGGCCCTCGGCCGCGGCGAGGCCGGTGGCGACCGCGGCGGCGCCCAGCGTGATCAACCCGGAGGCCACTGCGAGCAGGATCAGCATCGGGCGCTGGTCCGACGGCGGGTCGGCGGTCGCCACCTGCGCGGACATGGGCCCGACGTCGAACAGCTCGTCGGTCAGCATCTCGACCTGCCGATCGGTGGGCGAGCCGGTGGTGTCCAGCAGGTAGCCCAACGGCACGGCGGACAGGCCGAGCGCGTCGGCGGCGGCGGGGGAGAGCACCAGCCGGTCGACCGTGAGACCGCCGCGCAGCGCGTACCCGGGCAGGAGACGCCCGGTGGGCGGGCCGCCGGAGTTGTAGTTGACCTCCACCCAGACCTGCCCGTCCGTCACCCGCCGGGGGTCGGTGACCACCACGCCGCCGGCGGCGAGCGTCCGGCGTGCGGCGGCCAGCTCGTCGGCGGGCGCTCCGGTGAGCGCGGCCAGCGCGCCACCGTCGTCCACGAGCGCCGGCAGGTAGACGTCGACCGGCTCCTGGAAGGGGCTCACGCAGCGCGGATCGCGCCGGGCCGAGTCGGGGATCACCGGGTCGGAGGAGGTGTACGGGCAGCGCTGCTCGGGCGGAACGACCGCGTACGCGGCGCAGTCGTCCTTCTCCCGGACGCCGCCGGAGCAGCCGGGGACCGCGACGGGTGCCACAGCGGCGTCGGGCAGGACGGTGCGGGCCCGGGTGGCGACGACCTCGGCCGACGGCGGGTCCGCCGGGGTCTCACCGGAGTAGGTGACCAGCACGTTCCCCGGCGGGAGGCCGGGCTGCCAGAGCTCCCGCGACCGGGTCTCGTCGCTCGCCACGTAGACGCCGATCGCGACGCTTCCGGCGACCGCCGCCATCACCGCCGAGATGGCGGGCGCGGCCGACGACCGGTTGCGGCTGGCGTCGCGCAACGCGAGCCGGGGGGTGAGCGGCAGCAGCCGGCCGGCCCGGCCCAGGACGCCGACGAGCGTCGGGGTGCAGAACACCAGCCCCAGCTCGCCCAGGGCGACGCCGGCCAGCACACCGGTCTGCGAGGTGCGGCCGGCGGCGAACGCGGCGATCGCGGTCCCGGCGACGGTGAGCGCCACCCCGATCAGCAGCCAGCGGCGGCGGGGCCGGCTCGCGTCGCGCCGGCCGGCCAGGCCGGTCGCCACGTCCTGCCGGGCCGCCGTCCAGGCCGGCGCCATCGCCGCGAGCACCCCGGCCAGCACCGCCGTCGCGGCGATCGCCACCAGCGCGCTCGGGAAGACCCGGTACGCCCCGAGGCGCTCCCCGAGCAGGTACTGCTCGACGATCGGCCGGCCGGCGAACGCCGCGCCGATGCCGAGCAGCAGGCCGAGGGCGGCCCCGCCGGCGCCGAGCACCACCCCGTCGGCGAGCACGATCCGGCGCAGGTGGGCGGCGTCGCCACCGGCCACCGCGACGAGTGCGAGATCCCGCCTCCGGCGGCGGACGCTCACCGCGAAGGCCGGGCCGACCAGCAGCACCACCTCCAGCAGGCCCAGCCCGCCGACCACGCCGATGACGCCGGCCTCGTCGGCGTCCGGTACGCGCATGCCGCGGGTGAACTCCTCCCGCCCGGGCAGCGGGTCACGGACGACGACCTGGATTCCCTGCGCGTTCAGCCGGTCGGCGAGCCCTGGGTCGAGCGGGCCGGGCAGGTCCACCAGCCAGGTGTCGCTGCCGACTGCGGTCTCCGGGGTCACCCCGGCCAGCGTGACCACGTCCCGGAGGTTGTCCGGGTACTCCACCACCCCGACCACCCGGTACGTGGCGCCGTCGATGGTGCGGACCGGGTCGCCGATGCGGGTGTCGAGCCGGCGCAGCGCCGCCGGGCTGACCGCGATCTCGTCCGGGCGTACCGGCGGGCGGCCGTCGAGGACCTCGGCCAGCGGCCGGGTGAGCGGGTCGGTCAGGTCCAGGGCGCGCGCGTCGACCGACTCGACGTGCCGGCCGACCCGCGTCGAGAACGTCATCCACCAGCGCGTGCGGGCGACCCGGCTGCCCTCTGGCAGCAGCGCGCGCACCTCCTCGGCGGTCGCCGGACGGGTCCGGCCGACCCATTCGCCCTGGACCGGCCAGGCCGACTCGCCCCAGGCGTCCTGCGTCACCGGCGTCAGGCTGTCCCAGCGCAGGGCGACGTCGGCGCCGCCGAGCTGGCGCTCGATGCGCTCGGCGCGGGTCAGATCACCCATGTCGTAGCTGACCGCGGCGAAGCTGAGGCCGAGCACCGGCAGCGCGATCATCACCAGCACCAGCAGCGTGCGCCGCCGGGACCGCCGGGCCTCCCGGCGGGCGATCCGCAGCGCGGTCCGCCACGAACCGCGTACGGCGGCGAGGCGGCCGCCGGTCACCGGCTGCTGCCGCTGAGCAGGTGGTCGACGCCGATCAGCGGGGCGGTCGAGTCGACCATCACCCCGTCGCGCAGGAAGACCACGCGGTCCGCCCAGCCGGCGTGCCGGGCCTCGTGGGTGACCAGCACCCCTGCCGCCCCGGCGTCCACCCGGCGGCGCAGCAGGTGCAGCACCGCCTCGCCGGTCTGCGAGTCCAGCGCGCCGGTCGGCTCGTCGGCGAGGACCAGGCGGCGTTCGCCGACGAGGGCCCGGGCGATCGCCACCCGCTGCTGCTGGCCGCCCGACATCTGGTCCGGGAAGCGGTCGGCCAGGTCCTCCAGGTCGACCTCGCGCAGCGCGGCCAGCGCCGACTGGCGGGCCGCCCGTACGCCGGTGCCGTCCAGTTCCAGCGGGAGCGCCACGTTCTCCACGGCGGTCAGGCTGCCGAGCAGGTTCAGGTCCTGGAAGACGTACCCGATCCGGCGGCGGCGCAGCCGGGCCAGCTCGCGGGCGGACAGCCCGACCAGCGCCTCACCCTCGACCACCACCTGGCCGCCGGTGGGCCGGTCGAGGCCACCGGCGAGCGCCAGCAGCGTGGACTTGCCGGACCCGGAGGGGCCCATCACCGCCACCAGCTCACCGGCCCGCACGGTCAGGCTCACGCCGCGCAGCGCGTGCACGGCGGCCTCGCCGGCGCCGTGGGTCCGGCGTACGTCCCGCAGCTCCAGCACCCCGTCGATCGGGTCCATCAGCGCCTCCCGTGCCGGGTCACCGGCGGGCTTCGTCGCCGGCCCGGTCCACCGCCTCGGGGTGGTCGACCGCCCGGATCGGCGCCGGGCGGTGCCGGACCAGGCTCGTCTCGCAGTGGTCGAGCCACCGCACCTCGGCCTCGGTCTGGAAGATCATCGCGTCCAGCACCAGCCGCCAGGGTAGATCCTCCGGCTTGTCGCTCGTGTACTTCAACCGGGTGAACTCCTGGAGCGCGCGCATGGTGGCGGTGCGCTGGGTCTGCACCACCGACCGCACGTCGACGCCGGGGGTGGTCAGCGCCAGCGCCAGTTTGATGGACAACTCGTCGCGGGGGCGGTCGGCGCGGCTGATCGGCGTGGCGAACCACAGCGCCAGGTCCGCGCGTCCGGCGTCGGTGATCTCGTACGGCCGCTGCCCGCTCTCGTTCTCCGGCAGCGGGCGGACCAGCCCGTCACGTTCCAGCCGCGCCAGCGTGGTGTAGACCTGTCCGATGTTCAGCGGCCAGGTCGACCCGGTGGACTCCTCGAACGCGGCACGGAGCTGGTAGCCGTACATCTGGCCGCGTTCGAGCAGGGCGAGCAGGCCGTGACGGATGGACATGACCGCGAGTATGCATACCTGGTATGCGCTACGCAACCGGAGGGTTCCGCCGGGTGACCGGCGTCGCGCTCAGGCCGGGCGGCCCGGGAACGGAACGGTGACCGGCGTCACCCCGGCCGTACGCCGCCAGCGGGTGGCACGCAACGCGCAGTCGGTGAGCGCGGCGAGCGCGGTGTTCCGGTCCGCGCCGGTGGTGTGCGGCAGCGCGGCCCGCCAGTGCCCGGCCGTCCGCTCCTCGATCTCCACCGCCAGGCGCAGCGCGCTCGCCCGGTCCGTCACCGGATAGGGCAGCGCGTATCCGGCCCGGTCGGCGGGCACCTGCCCGGAGCCCTCGGCGAGCTGCAGCAGCAGCGCGTCGCGGCGGGACCGGTGGGCCGCCTCGGCGGCACGGGCCGCCGTACGCGCCGCCTCGGTCAGGTGCACGCCGATCACCCCGTACGCCCAGACCGCCGCGTACTCGGCGGCGAGCGCGTCGGCGAGCGCGGTGGCCGGACCGGTCGTCGGGGTCATGCTGTGCCTGCCGGGCGTGCCCTCACGGCCCTCGCTCCGCTCGGTGCGTTCGTTCACTTCAGGGCCTCCACGTGAGTGGCCCGCGCGGCGGCGATCGAACCGAGCAGTGCGGCCCGCTCGGCCGGGGCCTCGGCGCACGCCCGGGCCGCGTTGGTCCGGCCCTCCTGCTCGGCCCGGCGCAGCTCGGTGAGTACGGCGTCGGGCGCGGGCGCGCTGGCCGAGCCGGCGGCCACCGGGGCGCCGGACAGCGCCGGACGGCCGATCACGCGGCGTAGCTCCTCGGCGTGCGCCCGGTGCGCGTCGGCGATCGGGGTGAGCCGTTCGGCCAGCGCCGGCGCGGCGGTGGCGGCGGCCCGGTAGCGGGCCTCCAGCGCGAGCGCCTCGGCGGCCAGCGGCTCCAGCGCGTCCGGCGCCGGTGGCTCCTTGTCGCGGTCGAAAAGATCACAACCGGTCAGCGGCGCGGTGGCGCCGCCGAGCACCACGAGCCCTCCGGCGCGCAGCAGCCAGCGCCGGGAATGCCCCGCTCTGACCTGGTCGGATGGTGTTCTGCCGATCCCCACCTGACAGAGTCAACACCATCCGCGCCGCCTCGTGGGGCAGGGTCTCGGTGCGCCGCCGGGTCCGTCGGCGGCCACAAGCGTTACGCTCTGCGCAACCACCGGGCGCGGACGCCCCGGTGGCGCGCCGGTATGGCGGGCCGATCGCCCGCACCCGGCCGAGGACAACACGGCTCGCGGGTCGTGGCAACAGCAGGAGAGGTGCGCGCAATGACGCAGCGTGGCCGTGCCACCCGGTCGACGGGGCCCGCCGGGCGGCCCCGCCGGGCCGACGGGCCCCGCGGCACGGACCGGAGCGGCGCACCTCGCGGCGATCTCGCCGCCCGCCGCAACCGGCTGCGCGAGGTGATCGAACCGGTCGTCACGGCGGCCGGTTACGACCTGGAGGACCTCTCCGTCTCCCGCGCCGGCCGGCGGCACGTGGTCCGGGTGATCGTGGACGCCGACGGCGGGATCAACCTGGACGCCGTGGCGGACGTCTCCCGCGCTGTCTCGGCGGCGCTGGACGCGGCCGAGGAGGCCGGCGGCGACATCGTGGCCGGCGAGTACCAGCTGGAGGTCAGCTCGCCCGGCGTGGACCGGCCGCTCACCCTGCCCCGGCACTGGCGGCGCAACGCCGGGCGGCTGGTCAAGGTCACCGTCCGCGGTGACGCGGGGGACCGCCAGCTCACCGGCCGGATCACGGCCGCCGACGACGAACGCGTGGTGCTGGAGACCGACGCCGGCCCCGCCGAACACCCGTACGCCGAACTCGGGCCCGGCCGGGTCCAGGTGGAGTTCAACCGCCTGGACGACCTGGCCGACGAGGACTTCGGTGACGACACCGACGACGACGAAGATCTGGAGGACGAGGAGAGGTGAACATCGACCTCGCGGCGCTGCGCGCCCTGGAGCGCGAGCGGGAGATCCCGTTCGACACGATCCTCGCGGCGATCGAGACCGCGCTGCTGACCGCCTACCGGCACACCGACGGCGCCGAGCCGCACGCCCGGGTGGAGATCGACCGCAAGAGCGGGGCCGCCTCGGTCTACGCGCAGGAACTGGACGCCGACGGCACGGTGACCCGGGAGTGGGACGACACTCCGCACGACTTCGGGCGGATCGCCGCCATGACCGCCAAGCAGGTGATCCTCCAGCGGCTGCGGGAGGCCACCGACGAGGTGCACTTCGGCGAGTACGTCGGCCGCGACGGTGACCTGGTCACCGGCGTGGTGCAGGCGCACGAGACCCGCCGCGAGAAGGGCATCGTCAGCGTCGACCTGGGCAAGCTGGAGGGTGTCCTGCCGCAGTCCGAGCAGGTCCCCGGCGAGCGGTACGAGCACGGCGAGCGGATCCGCTGCGTGGTCGTGCACGTCGCCAAGGGCATGCGCGGCCCGCAGATCACGCTGTCCCGGTCGCACCCCGCGCTGGTGAAGAAGCTGTTCGCGCTGGAGGTGCCGGAGATCGCCGACGGCACCGTGGAGATCGGCGCGATCGCACGTGAGGCAGGTCACCGTACGAAGATCGCCGTGCGCTCGACCACCTCCGGCGTCAACGCCAAGGGCGCCTGCATCGGCCCGATGGGCCAGCGGGTCCGCGCCGTGATGAGCGAACTGCACGGCGAAAAGATTGACATCATCGACTGGTCGGACGACCCGGCGACGTTCGTCGGCAACGCGTTGTCGCCGGCCAAGGCGCTGCGGGTCGAGGTGGTCGACCTGGCCACCCGTACCGCCCGGGTGACCGTCCCGGACTTCCAGCTCTCGCTCGCGATCGGCCGGGAAGGGCAGAACGCCCGCCTCGCGGCCCGCTTGACCGGTTGGCGCATCGACATCCGGTCCGACGCGGAGACCGCGGCCCCGCAGAGCCGGGGCGGAGCTGATCACGTACCGGAGCCGGGCGGCGCGATCTCCGGCGGCTAGGGGTAGACTTACTCAGTGGCACGACGCGCGATTCCGGAGCGCACCTGTGTGGGCTGCCGGAAACGAGCGCCGGCCAGCGAGTTGTTGCGGGTCGTCGCGATCGGTGACGAGGCTGGTCACACCAGTCTCCGGCCCGATCCGGCCCGCAGACTGCCGGGTCGGGGAGCGAACATGCACCCTGATCCGGCCTGCTTCGCGCAGGCGGTGCGGCGTCGCGCCTTCGGGCGGGCACTGCGCCTCACCGGGGTTCCCGACCACGGTGCGCTTGCGGAGCACGTCGACGCGCAACCCCCGACGACCGGTCAAGCCCGACCGGTCGAGGGTCGCTAGCAAGGTAGGACGACCGACATGAGCACACGATGAAGTCCCTGAAATGACCAGGCTTCAAGTGCAGGAGTGAGGTCGCTGCGGGTGCTGCCCGCACGACCTCGGAGTGAGGAGTGCAGTGGCAGGAAAGGCCCGCGTACACGAGCTTGCCAAGGAGCTCGGGGTCGAAAGCAAGACCGTTCTCGCCAAGCTCAAGGAAATGGGCGAGTTCGTGAAGTCCGCGTCCAGCACCGTCGAGGCGCCCGTCGCCCGGCGGCTGCGTAGCGCGTTCGTAGCCGGTTCGTCGGCGCCCGCCGGCCCGCCGGCTGCCGCGCCCAGTGGCCCGGCACCGACCCCGACGCCCACCC